>NZ_JBOCUK010000002.1:0-192571 GCF_050606265.1 Tenacibaculum sp. TC6
AATGTTTATAATAATTTAAGACCTCACTTGAGTTTGAATATGAAAACTCCTAATTTTATACACAACAAAAAACCAGAGAAGCTAGCCTCTCTGGTTTAAATAATATTTTTTAAATCTGTCAACCTATTTTAGGACGACTCAAGTATATTAGTATAGGTTAACTTATTTTTAAAGAAGTCATACTAATTGCTCCGTTGGTTAAGGTATCATTAAACAACGTTACCGTTTCGTTTTTTTCTTGCAAGCCTAAGGTATAAATCAAAGGATAATAATGATCCGGAGTTGGTATGGATAATTGAACTTCACTACCTAATTTGTCATAATTAATAAGTGCCTTATGATTATTATTTAATAGGTGTTGGTTCATAATATGTCGAGCTTCTATAGCCCAATCATGCCCAAAATCATCTTGATAACTCAGTTTTCTTAGATTGTGAACTATATTACCGCTACCAATGATTAAAATACCTTTATGGCGCAGTTGTGAGAGCTTTTTAGCCAATTCATAATGGTATGTAGCTGGTTTGTAATAGTCAATACTTAATTGCAATACAGGAATATCTGCATTAGGGTAAAGATGCTTAATAACGGACCAAGCTCCGTGATCTAATCCCCAATCATAATCAAGAGTTACCGGAGTGGGATAGAATAGTTTGGAGGTTTCTTCAGCTAACTGTTCACTTCCTTTTGCAGGATATTGTACTTCATATAATTCTTGAGGAAATCCACCAAAATCATGTATGGTTCTAGGGTTTTCCATGGCAGTTATTTGTGTTCCTTTTGTAAGCCAGTGGGCAGAAATACAAATAATGGCATTGGGTTTTACAGGAATTGTTTTAGCTATTTCCTTAAATCCTTGTGTGTATTTATTTTCTCGTATAGCATTCATCGGATCACCATGACCTAAGAATAAAACGGGCATTTTAGGTGATTTAGAAAATAGGTCTGTTAATTTTTCTAGTTCAGATAAAGGTTTTGCTGTCATTGCTAAAGAAGATAATCCTAAAAGTTGTAAAAATGTTGTTCTTTTCATTTATGCACTTAATGAGATACAAATATTTAATTATTATAGCATAAAAACATTGAACTAGTTCAAGAAACAGTGTAGGATTAAGATTTAGCTATTTTTCTTTTTATTTTGCTTAAAAATTCTGGCGATACTCCTAAGTAAGAAGCAATTTGAATATTGGTTAAACGTTGTGCAATTTGAGGGTATTTTTCAAGGAACTTCAAATATCTTTGGTCTGCTGTTGTACTTATATTTTTAATCATTCGTTGTTCCAAAGCAACATGAGCGTTTTGAAGGATAATTCTAAAGAGTTTTTCTATTTCCGGAATTTCATTAAAAGCCTTTTTTTTATTTTCTCTATTAATAAGTAGTACTTCACTGTCTTCTAATGCCTGTATAGAAAATGTTGCCGGAACTTGATTAAGAAAGCTGTGTATATCAGCAATCCACCAATTTTTAATACCGAAGTATAAAGTATGTTCATTTCCTTTATCATCAATTGTAAAAAGACGAAAGCAACCTTTGGTAATAAAGCCTTCAAAATTACACAATTCTCCTTGGCGTAATAAAAGCTCTTTTCGCTGAATGGTAACCGCGTTAAAATACCCACAAAAGGTATTGAGGTTGGTATCTGAAATAGTAATGAGTTTTTGTATGTATTCTTTTAAAAGGTCCATTTTTTAACTAGCATTACCGGAACTTAAGAAGTTTCATTTAAAAACTGTTGAAATAAGTCTATATACTGACCTACATGAATACCATCAACCAAGGCATGGTGTACATGAATAGAAACGGACATTTCTTTTTCTCCATCTTTGTTTTCTGTCATTTTTCCAAAAGAAATTTTTGGGCAGCTATCGTTAAAACCATAATGTCTGGCATGAGAAAGAGAGGTAAATTGTATCCATGGAAGAGAGGAGTAGTGAATTACATTTTCACCGGAAACAGCCGGAAGAAAAGTATTGCTGTTTTGAACCCTTTCAATTTCTTGTTTGGCTATTTTTTCAAATTGATCAAAATCGTTATGAAATTCCATATAAGAAAAGCCAAAAGTTCCGTTGGGTTTATTAATGGTTGGTGAAGCATTTATAGTATTAAAAAGATATACTTCGTTACCTATAATTCTGTATTTAAAAGGCTCAATAGTATTAGCAGCTTTTAGTGATTTATGCAGGTAAAATAAAAAAAATGAAACGTTATTTTTTTTACAAAATTGATAGGCTTTCGTACAGTTTACAGTAACAGTAAGACCATAAAAAGGCTCATCAAAGTTTTTAAAAAAGTTATAAATATCTTTTCTTTTCCAATTTTCTATTATTAGTTTTTCTTTCATTTGGAGGTGCCGGAATTTTCAGCTCTAAGAGTTTGTTGTTTTTATTTTATGCAAGGTACAAAACTTAAAACTTCTAATGACTTCTGAAGTTAAAACAAAAAAAAAGTGTACAAAAATTTGTACACTGTTATAAGATTTGTAGTTAACCTTTTTATTAACCTTCAATTTTAATACTATAATTAATAGGTAATTTTAACTTTAAAGGTTTGTCTGCTTCAATAGGAATACCTAAATCTAATTTAGGAAGCCCTTCTATAATTTTTACACTTTCTTTAATGAAAATTTCATGAGGCCCTTCAGCAGTAACATCAATTACTTTACCTTCATGATTTACTTTAAATCTAACAATTGTTTCAACTTGTTCTCCGCCTTTATAACCTATAGATTTTGCTAAACTGTCAAGTTTAGTAGAATCATAACTCATAATTGCATTTGTAATAACCTCTTCATAATTCCCTTGTCCTACTACTATTGTAGTCATAAAAAACAGGAATACTATTAATGCCTTCTTCATGGTAGTGGTTTAATTATTTTCGGGCTCAAATATATGGTAAGTTGATGAAAAAACAAGCGATTATTTATGTTAAAACTGTATATTGTTTTTTAACATTTTTAATCATATGTTTGAGTTAATTGTGTTGATTTACAGATTGATAGGTTTGCTTTGTATTAAAGACAAATTCTTTCTGTTTTCTGCCACTTTTCAACTTTAAAAATAGAGCTTTTTAGTTGTTTTCAACATAGTTTTTAAAAGTATCCAAAATCGATTGCCAACCTGCACGTTGTTGTTCATCTGTATGTGTGCCTTCGGTATCAAATGTTTCGGTTACTTTTACCTCGTTTTCCAGAGGATGAAAGCTAATAAGAACATTTCTTCCATCAGGCATTTTGTATGTAATGAGTCTGTTTTTTTCAATTTTCTCATACGTACCGGTAAAGTCAAATCCTATACTACCATCTTTAGCTTCCATTCTCCACACAAAACTTTCTCCGGGCTGTAAATTATTAATTGCTGAAGGACAACACCAGTCATTTGATGCAAAATTCCAGTTTATTATATGTTTCGGGAGTGTCCAATAATTCCAAACCTTTTCAATAGGAGCTTGTATGGTTGTTTTAATAGTTATTGTATTCATAAACTATGACTTTTTTGAGTTGTTAAGTATTGGTTTTATTAGTTCTTTTTTTTGTGTAAAAACACTAATATTTATAGCTAAAAGTACTATAGGAATTGGTAATCCGGAAGGCATTGCAACTATGTTTGTTAAAAGTATTCCTATAAGTATAGGAAATATCATAAATGCACCTAGTAATCTGAATTTTGGAACTAAAAATAGTGTTCCGCTTATAATTTCAATAATTCCAACCAAAGGTAATAACCATTCAATTGATATAAAGGCTGTATTCATTTGCATCATTTTTTCAGGTAAACCTTCGGGAACTGGCATGTAGTTTAAAAACTTATTTAATCCTGCATTGATAAACATAAGTCCAAAAAGTAAGTAGAGTACAAAAAAGATTTTAGCTTTCATGAGTTTTTAATTTAGGGTTAATAGTAAAGTATCTAATCGATTCAATGTAGATGTTAAGCCTTCTTTCATTCCCATATTGATAACTGTTTCCAGATCTTCTAAGGTTTTATAGTACACGATAGTTTCTACTATAGTATGATTGCCTTTTTCTGTAAATGACACTTTCCATTCGGCTTTAGGCAAATCATGATTAATCTCACCTTTTTCATTACTAAAAGCATCAACAGTTGTATAGAAGTCAATAGGGGAGATAGCTGTATATTCTGTCCATCCCCAATATTCGGTACCATTAGGCTCAACCATAGCGTAATGCCAATGCCCTTTTTCTTTAAACTCCATCGATTTTGTTTTGGTAGTTAACGGATCCGGAGCAAACCATTGATCTAAAAGTTCACTTTTTGTATAACAGTTCCAAACAAGTTGGTGGTTAGCCATAAATTCTCGACTTACTGTAATTGTGTTTTTATCTTTGTCTACAATAAAATCAAATAATAAATTAGTGTTCATTTTCTTTATTTTTTAAGGTTAGTAATAAGTTATCTAGTTTGTTAAAACGATTTTCCCAAATTTTTCTGAATTGCTCCAGCCACTTGTCTATTTCTTTCATTTTATCAATTTTCAATTCATAAAAAATTTCTCTTCCTTGCTGATTTGCTTCAACAAGTCCGCATTCATTTAGAATTTGAATATGTTTTGAAATAGTTGGTCTGGCAACATTAAAGTTAGAGGCTATATTTCCTGCAGTCATAGATTGTGAGGTGAGTAATACAAGTATAGCTCTTCTGGTTGGATCTGATATAGCTTGGAAAATGTCTCTTCTTAATTTCATTATGTAGTTATTTGACTACAAATATATGTGAAGTTATTTAGCTACACAAATATTTTGTCTTTTTTTATTTTTATGAATGATGAATAATTGGTTGTAATATAGTGTTTTAGTTGGGGGTTGTGTAAGGTGCTTTTATAGGTTGAACTTGAAAATTACCTTACTAATAGTAACTATTCCGATTAGTAATATGAGAGTTAAGGATATTATTTTAAACTTTTTTTGAGTTATAAAGTTTAGGATGCGTTTTCCTATTAAAGTTCCTATAAAACCAATTACGATTAAAAAAGGCAGATAAATTAAATCGTGTGTATGGATATAGCCGTTTTGAAAGTATACAAATGTTCTGGAAAAGTCGATTAAAAAATCGATACAGGCTGAGGTGGCAATAAAAACATCTTTTTCTAAATTAAAAGCAGCCATGGTAAGCCCCCTTATGGCTCCTCCTGTACCTAATAATCCTGCCGAAAACCCGGATAAAGCTCCGCCTGTAACAGCATTTTTATTGGTAGGTTGTATGACTAAACTTTTTTTAATAAGAAATAAAAGACTTAGGCTTATTAGAAATATTCCTAAAATTATTTCTAAATATTGACTGTTGATGTACTTGGTTAAATACCCGCCAATGATTACAAAAATAACAGAGGGCGCTCCAATAGTCAAAATAAGCTTTTTGTTTAAACCTTTTTTAAATAAGGCTATTTTACTAATATTACTGGATAAGTGATAAATAGCGGTTAATCCTAAAACAGATTGAAAATCAAAATAAAAGCTAGCGATAGGTACAAAAAAAACTGAAGATCCAAAACCTCCGATTGTACCTAAAATTTCAGCAATAAGTGCTAAAAACAAGAAAATACTACTTATGGTGTTAATGTTAAGCATTTACAAATTATTTTGCTAACTATTTAAATACGATCATACTGTTCATATAATGTTTTATAGGCTAGTTGTAAGTCATAAAAAAAAGGAGGAGCAGGATTTTCAAGGTCAAACTGAAGTAATGACGCCAAACCCAATTTATTTTTATCAGAGCAAACAAAAGCTGTAATTATTTCCTCTTCATCAAAAATTCTTACCTGTGAAAAAACTTGAAATAATAAGCTTATTCTATCTCCAAATTGATATTCTAACTCTTGTAAATCAACAAGTACAGCATTCGGTTGCGTAGTTAATAAAGCCAATCCTATCTTTTGATATAAATAAGCTCCGTAGTTTTCTCCACTAGATCCTACAGAGCAAACTCCTGCAAGTTTAACTAATAATATGTTTTCTTCTTCATGTTCAAAAAATTGACAGGTTACCTCTTCGGAAGTTCTGTTTTCAATAGAAATTTCTTTAAAGTTTATCATAGATTTAGTTGTTTTTTGTACCAATTAATGAAATTAAGCCGCTGGCTAATGTACCTCGCCAATTTACATAACTATGCCCGCCTTTAAATTCATTATAGGTTACTGTATATCCTTTTAGTTCTAAGATATCTCTTAGCTCTCTATTCATTCCAAGCATAGCAGCACCGGCATCATAAAGACCTACATCCATATAAAACCTAATGGGTAACTTTTTACTTTGTTTATAGGCATTTATAAGTTTTCCATTTGCTTCCGGATAGGTCCAATGGTTTTCATCTTTAGTTGCTTTAATCCAATAAGAACCTGATTGTGAAAGCACATTGCCAATAACATCTGAATGGTTAAAAGCTATTGAACTTGCTGCAAAACCTCCTCTGCTTGAGCCTGCTACTATTATTTTTTCCTGATGAGGAGATATGTTATAATTAGAACGTGCCCACGGAATAAGCTCGTCAGCTATAAAATTGCCAAATTTATCACTGATTAGATCTTTACTTCGCTTTCCCATAGACCATACTAAGATAGTAATTGTAGGTGTAATTTTTTTATCAGCAGTTAAATTATCTATAATAGTAGGAGTTGGAATTCGGGCTTGACGATTTGGTCTACCACCGTAGGCTTCTCCGTCAAAAATAATTAATAAATTATGAAGTGTTTTAGCGCTATAATTAGCCGGTACGTGAACAGTAACTTTTCTATCTTCTTGTAAAAAATCACTTTTAACGGTTATTACAGAAAGTTTTCCTTTAGGAACTTCATTTCTTTCTGGAAGATATAGTTGTTTTGGAGCATTAGGCATTTCTATAATTCCATCATAGGCATGGACTACGTTTCTATGTATAACTTCATTTTCAGGTCCGTATTTAAACGTTTTAAAATAATTAAAGCCATAACTGAATCGAGCATCATTAGGGACTAATTGTGTTACATAAAATAGTTTAGTATTACCTAATTGCTGAAAACGTAATCCTAAAAAATCAGGACCACCACTTAGCATAACGTATTCTGTGTTTTTATCCGGTACGCAAAAATAAGTAACTAGCATTTTGGTTGGATTTCCGGATAAAGGCTCAATAATGTGTTTATTTTTATGGCTTTTGATAAACTCATCAATAACCGTTTCATCAGTTAATGAAGTTTCCCACAAGTTATATAATGTTTCGGTAGGAAGTTCTTTTTTTGCTATTCGTTTTGCATTTTCAGCAGTAGAAAGTAGTTGTTCAATGTTTAAAGAATAACTACCTTGTTTAGATTCTGTGTCAAGCGTGTGAATTATAAATTTATAATAATCGGAGGTTGAAGCTGTAAAATCAATAATTTCAGAACCTTTTGAGCCATTTGGACTATCGATTTGTTGTAAATGTATTCCGTCTGAACTATAAATATCAACAACCAAGTCTATTTTATTTTGGATAACTTTTCCTACGATAGCCATTCCGTTTTTTAGTGAAACATCATATGTATGTTTTTCTTGAGCAGTAAGTGTTCTGTCAACTTTTGTATTAGCACTAAGTTTTTTAGTTTGAGCAGTTACCTGATAGGAAGTGAGACAAAGGATAAAAAGAGTTGAGAGTTTATGTAATAAATTCATGTATGGTTATTGTTGTTGAATTAATTATAGTATAACGGTAGCAATTATAAAGTAGTGTATATAAATAGTATAACTACTTTATGATGGTTGAAAACCAAATTGTTTATTCAAATAAATAACGGAGACCATTAGTAAAACCTGCTCCAAAAATTGTTCTGTGAGTTTCATTTTTTAAAACTTCAGCCTTATAAGTCAGTTTGTCAAAATGGTTGTTTTTGATTTTAGAAATGAATATAGTTTGCAATCTATTTATTCCTTGTTCAAGTTCACCGGAAGCCATATACAACTTAACACCGGAACCAAAATCAGGCGATAGTTCAGTTACTTGTTTTAGCATAAGTCGGTTATAAAACCATAGTGAAGGACTTAAAATTAGATACTTATTAAATAATTCAGGATTATTTATCAATACATAAGTACCAAATAAACCTCCATAGGAATGTCCGTAATAAGTTCTTTCATTTTTTTGTACGTTATAATTCTTTTCAATGAAAGGGAATAATTCCTGTTCTAAAAATTTAGAAAATAAAGGAGCGCCACCTGTTGGATCTATTGAACCTCCTATGGTTAAATTTTTATCCTCTACAGGAGTAAGGTCTCTGCTTCGTAACTGATAAAAAGATTTATAATCGGTATCATAAGCAATTCCTACAATAATCATAGGAGGAATTAATTTATCTTTTATTAAACGTTGTACAATATAACATACTCCTCCAAAATTAGTTTCAGCATCTGTTACATAAAGTACCGGATAAGAAGTTGAATTTTTAGAATACTCTCTGGGTAATTTTATTTTTATGGTATACGTTTGACCATTACTGGAAGATGTAATTTTTTTAACTTCAGTATTAGCTAAAACTACGTTTGAATGCGTTTTTTTCAGAGTAGCCTCTGCTAATTTTCTTTCTAGTAAGTTATTTTTTTGTTGAAGGCTATCAATAGTGCGTTTTAAGTTTTCATTTTGAGCGTTAGAAGCGCAATTGTTGAAAACGATAATTACTAAAAAATAAAAAATAGGTTTTAAGGTATTTTTCATAGTTATAGTTTATAGATATTATTGCTAGTTGTTTAGTATTGCGAATAAGCTATTCTTTAATTAAGTTTTGTAATAACTTTTCTTTATCAGCATTACTAATATCTTTTCTTGATAAAATTTTGTTGGTGTATTGTTGTTTATGGAAATCAACCATTTGAGAGTTATTAAGGAGTTTGTAATACTCAATAAAGTCTAACTCGAAATCGGGATAATCAGGATAGTATTTTTGACCAAGCTTTAAAAAGTTAATTGCGGTGTTATAGTCTTTTTTCTCATATCCGTAATGACTTGCTAAAGAGAAGAGGTGTGTTAAATTAGGATTTACCTTAAAACCTAATTTAATACTTACATTTTTTAAATCTGATTTAAATTCTTCAATAGGATTTGTTATTGTTTTACCTTTGAGTTTATGGTAAAACCAATTATCTAAAATTAAATTGTAATCACTAAAACAATCCATCAGAAAAGGAGGGAAGGAAACCCAATAATTTGTCATGTGGTTAGTATTTTTAGTTTCAAAAAAATGACCTTTAAAGTTTGTGGCTGTTTTATGATTTGTAAGATAGTTTGATAGATCTGTATCTTCTGTTAAATAGGTGTTTTCTTCTGTTGTTGTACCGGCAGAAAAGTAATAGTTAACAAGATGAGGAAAGTTGTATTCATCAGAAATGTAAGCTTTAAATTGCTGTATAGATAATGGTTTATTACTGAAAAAACCACTCAATGCAATTGCAGTATTAATTTGATGACTACGTTTAGTTATTAAATAATTTACGAGAAAAGCGGATCTGGAATGCCCGGTTACAATAGTAAAATCGTTGGTTCTATACTGTTTTTTTAGTAGTGGAAGTAGTTCTTCAAAAAGAAACTTTTCCATACGTTCTATTCCGGATAAAATATCACCTTTAATTTTTTGATTTGAAGTTAAATAATGGCGGTTATTACGGTTAAAAGGAATTCCTATAATGATAGTTTCCGGCATTTGTGATTCACTGGTTAATAAATCAATGGAATGGATAATTTGAGGGTATACTCTTTGATGTTGACTGTCAAAAATTATTGTTATCGGGTACTTGGTAGTTGCGGCTGCATATCTATACGTTTCAGGAAGGTGTAAGTTTAAAGTAATCGTTTCTTTTAAAAATGTTGAATTAATTTTTAAACTATCATTAGAATAATTAAGATATTTCTGACCTAAAATAATGTTAGATGTAAGTAGTAAGAAAATAAGGTAATAAGTAGCTTTCATTGTAATATTGGTAATCTAGTAGTTTTGTAAAAAAGTTAGTGAGAGGTTTCTTTCCATTTTTGATAGGTCATTTCAAATTTAATTTCATCTTTTCCATGCAATCCAATATCAATCCAGCCTAATTTTCTATAAAACGTTTCGGCTCTGGTATTTGGAGAAGTTCCTAACCAAACATTGTCAGTTGTATTTTTAAAATACCAATCTAGCATAATAGTATGTAATTGTTTTCCAATGCCTTTTTTTTCATAGTCAGGATGAACAAAAAGAGCCCAAATATTGTTTTCTTTCAAATCGGCAATAGCAAAACCAACAATTACATTGGCTATTTCACAAACCCAGCCCTTTCCTCTTTGAGTTATAAAGAGCAAACAATCATTATCTGTGACTAAATCAGGGTTAGATAGGGTGTTTTCAGTTACAGAATTTCTTACTAGTTGAATCTGTTTTATATCTTTAGGTTTAGCTTCTCTGAAAATCATTTTTTACGATAATTTGGTATGGCAATGAAAATACTTTATTTATACATTATTAGGACAGTGATTTTATGTTAAAATTTAGCTATAAATATAAAGGGAGGTTATTGGTTAGCAAAATATTTCTATAGAAAGATATAACTTCTATTTTTAATTTTACCAAGAGTAGAGAATAAACTAAAAACAGGAATGATTTTTTATCATTCCTGTTTTTAGTTATAGTAAAAGTGAAAAAGAATGTTACTTTTTAGCACGTTCTACTAATTCTAACTGCTCTATTTTTGCTTCAGTAGTAAATAAACCATAATTAATAAAAGCTTTTTTCTTTTCAATTTTATCAATGGTACCTACAGCATTTCCATCAATTAAACGAACTCTATCACCAATTTTAAACACATATTCAGCTCGCTCTTTAGCAACTTTATCAGCTTCAATTTTCTTTTCTTTTCGAACTTCTACAACTTTTTCTAAGACTTCTTGTTCTACTTTTTTTATGGCTTCTAATTGTTTTTTCTCTTCAACTTCTTCCTGCTTTTTTTCTGTTTTAGTTTTCTTTTTTGGTGGATTTTTCTTGATGAATTTTGTCTTCTCAGCAGCTACCCATTTAAAAAAACTAGTAGAAAGCTCTTTTTTATTATTGGTTTGAAAATACTTATTAAGTAATTCATTTATAGAGCGACCTAATGATAACATACGTTGATTATTATCATACAAATCTTGAAAACCTTCTAGTTTTTCGCGTATTTTTTGCTCTTTCTGTTGTAAACTATCTAAATGTTCTTGTTCTTTAGACTTTTGCTTTTCTAAAGTATCAGAGGTTTTTTGTAACCTGTTTCGTTCTTTTTGAAGTTTAGAAATAGTTTTATCTAAACGAATTTTTTCATTTTCAACACGCTTTTTAGCCCTGTTAATCAAGCTGTAAGGAATACCGTTTTTTTGAGCAACCTCAAAGGTAAAAGAACTTCCTGCTTGCCCTACTAATAACTTATAAATAGGCTCTAAAGTACGTTCGTTAAATTGCATATTAGCATTGGTAACATTTTCTAATTCATTAGCTAAAACTTTAAGATTCGCATAATGAGTAGTAATAATACCAAAGGCTTTTTTATCGTAAAATTCTTCTAAAAATATTTCAGCCAAGGCACCACCTAGTTCAGGATCAGATCCTGTACCAAACTCGTCAATTAAAAACAAGGTCTTATCATTACATTTACGTAAAAAATAACGCATATTTTTTAAACGATAACTATAAGTACTTAGTTGGTTTTCTATGGATTGATTGTCACCAATATCTGTTAAAATAGTATTGAAAATAGTTGTTTCACTTCGCTCATGAACCGGGATAAGCAAACCACTTTGCAACATAAGTTGTAATAAACCTATGGTTTTTAAAGTAATACTTTTTCCTCCGGCATTAGGTCCTGATATAACAATAATTTGTTGTTTATCGTTTAATTCAATTGTCTGAGGAATGGTTTCAACATTTTTGGCCTTATTTTTCCTCCATAAAATTGGGTGATAGGCATCACGAAGAAATACTCGTTTTTCAGGATGAATTTTAGGGAGTAGTGCATTAATTTCTTTGGCGTATTTAGCTTTAGCTCCAACGACATCTAAATGTGTTAAAAAAACAAGGTATTGTTGTAATAAAGAAACATATGGTCTGATTTCTTCAGCCAACGCCCTTAATATCTTAATAATCTCTTGTTTTTCTTCATATAGCAGGTTTTGGAGTTCTCTTGAAAAAGCTAAGGAAGCTTGCGGAGCTATATATACAATATTTCCGGATTTTGATGATCCTAAAAGACTACCAGATACTTTACGACGATGCATAGCTAATACAGCCAATACTCTTTGATTGTCAATTATGGTTTCTTTTATATCATCTAAATAACCGCTTGCGATATTTTTGCTTAATGCCCGTGAAAAACTTTCTGATATTTTTCCTCGTACACTATGAATATCTTTTCGTATTTGTTTTAGAGCGGGTGAGGCATTATCAGCAACTTCACCATAAGAGGTAATAATTTTAGCAATAGTATCAGAAACAAAAGTGGTATATTCAATAGTGCTTGCCAGTTGAGCCAAAGAAGGGTAATAGCTTTCAAATTTCACTAAAAACTTTTTTAACTCATTTACCGTTTGTGTGGTAGTTGCAATTTTTAAAAAAGCTTCAGTATCTAAAAAACTATTTTCTATAGCTAACCTTTTTATGTGGTCTGTAATATTATCAAAACGATGGCTGGGAATTCGGTTTTCGTTTTCAAAAGAACTCAAATATTCGTTTACCAAATTCAATTCAAAAAACAAGGTATCAGCTTCAGCAAAAGGAGTAATTTGTAAAATACTAGCCTTTCCTAAATCAGAAATACAAAATTCGGTTACTTGTTCCAGTACCGTAGTGAATTCTAAATCTTGTAATGTTTTGTCTGCTATTACAGTTTTCAATGCTTATTTTTGATTAAAATTTACAAACTAAAATCCCAATAGCTCTATATATGGAGTTTTAGGAGGACAAAAATAACAAACTATGGATGTAAAAATAGCTGATAGCTGGAAAAATGTTTTGCAAGATGAATTTGAAAAAGACTATTTTACCAATTTGATTTCTTTTGTAAAGAGTGAATATACTTCTCATACTTGTTTTCCAAAAGGGAAAGACATCTTTGCTGCTTTTGATACTTGTTCTTTTAATGATGTGAATGTTGTTATTTTAGGGCAAGATCCGTATCATGGAGTAGGGCAAGCTAATGGTTTGTGTTTTTCTGTTCATGATGGTATAACGCATCCACCATCATTGATTAATATTTTTAAAGAGATAGAGAGTGATTTAGGAAAACCGTATCCTGTATCGGGTGATTTATCACGTTGGGCTACACAAGGCGTGTTGTTGTTAAACGCAACGTTAACCGTTAGATCAGGAATGGCGGGGAGCCACCAAGGAAAAGGATGGGAACAGTTTACAGATGCTGTTATTGCTCAAATTTCTGAGCGCAAAGAAAATGTTGTTTTTTTACTTTGGGGAGGTTATGCTAAAAAGAAAGGCGCTAAAATAAATAAAAACAAACACTGTGTGTTAACTTCCGGGCATCCTTCACCTTTAAGTGCTAACAGAGGTTTTTGGTTTGGTAACAAACACTTTTCTAAAACCAATGCGTTTTTACAATCAAAAAATTTGCCTACGATACAATGGTAGGCAAGATAACTTGATTGTAAAAAGGTAAAGTAATGGCATCTAAAATATCTTCAGTACAATCTGGGTAATGTACTTCAATAGTGTTTTTAGATTTAATCCACTTAGCAATTTCACCGTATTGATTTTTATTGAATTTCTTTAATACAGGGATTCCCATTTCTTTTAAACTTAGTGCATTGCATTGCTGTTCATATTGATTGGTCATAGGAATTACTAAAAGCTTTTTACGTAGATACAAAGCCTCAGCAGGGGTTTCAAATCCGGCTCCACATAACACGCCACTGGACGAAGCTATACTTTTAATAAAATCTGTACCGTTTATAGGGCGTATAATAATATTGTTTAAAAATTGATGCTCATCAGTATGTTTAGAAAACACTTCCCATTTAACACCTTTAAATTCAGATAATACTTTAATAATTTTTTTATCGCTATAAGCAGGTAGATATACCGTATAATGTCCTTTGTTAGTTATGTTTCTATACCTTATTTCTTTTCTGATGATAGGAGTAAAAATGGCTGATGAGTACGTTTTAAAATGAAACCCGAATTTAATTTTTGCCGGAGCGTAATATTTCAATATAAGACGTTCAAATTTGTAAGTTCCATACTTAGGAGCGTTATCATCTAACACTGCATTTTGATGGCTTAATGAAATAATGGGTACATTTTTTAACTTGGCAGCCCAAGCAGTAACAGGCTCAAAATCGTTAATAATTAAATCATATTCTTGTACAGGAATTGATTTAATTTCTTTGATTAGATTTTTAAGTTTTAATTTTTTTAGAGTTTTAAGAATGTCAACTCCTCCTTTTTTTCCGAAAATAAAACTCAAACCATATAATTTATATTTTATTTCAAAAGGAAATTTTAATTCACATTGATATCCGCTTATTAATACATCTACTTCAGCTTTTCGTTGTAAAAACGGAATCATTTCTATAGCTCTGCTGGCATGGCCGTTTCCGGTTCCTTGAATGGCATATAAAATTTTCATAAGCTATTTACTTTGATGATTTATTAATATTAAATTCAGCTAAAAGTTCTTCAAAAAGTTGAGCGTTATTCCCTTCAGTACCTACTAATTCAAGGTCGGTTACTTTGGTGTCTAAATGCGTATTTTTAGCTAATTCATCTTTTTCGTATTCATACAAGCTCCATTTTTTATTTTTATATTCTAAAGCTGTAAGGTTTTCAATCCAATCACCTGAATTTAAATACAGCGTTTTTCCGTTATCATTTTGAATTTCTCGTATTTCAGGTTGATGTATATGTCCGCAAACTACATAATCATATCCTTCAGAAATAGCAATGTCTGAAGCTGTAGTTTCAAAATTGTTAATGAATTTTACAGCGCTTTTTACACTGTTTTTTATTTTTTTAGAAAATGAAAGACGCCCGTATCCAAACTGTTCACTAATCCAGTTTACCGCTGTATTTAGCATGATTAATGTATCATAACCAATCCCCCCCAATTTGGCTAACCATTTAGAGTGTTGCATGGTAACATCAAAAACATCTCCGTGAAAAAACCATCCTTTTTTTCCATCAATGTCAAGTACTACTTTGTTTACTATTTCAAACCCATCTAAACTGAATCCTCTAAATTTTCTTAAAGTTTCATCATGATTACCGGTTATGTAATAAACTTTGATGCCGGAAGTAATGAACGACATTATTTGTTTAATAACCTTTAAGTGAGGTTTTGGAAAATAACGCTTGTTAAATTGCCATATATCTATAATATCACCATTTAGGATTAGTATTTTAGGGTTAATGGTTTTTAAGTAGTTGTTTAGTTCAACAGCTCTACAACCAAAAGTACCTAAATGCACATCAGATATAACTGCAATATCAAGTTTACGTTTTTTGTTTTTTTTCATATTGAAAGTGACTATAACTTATATAAAACAAAAAGACTTGCTTTATGCCTTATTCTAATCAAAGTTACTTTCTCAATGTTTTTTTACTGATAGTAAAATGTAAAATATTGGTAATAAAAAGTTTATATTTATGTAAGAAGATTGTTAGTAAAAAGTAAAAAGCTCGGAAAAACCGAGCTTTTTTATATTTGTTTATTTGTTGTACAATACCCAAGTACCTTCTTCTAATAAAGGAATGGCTTGTTTAAATTTAACGTCTTTTTCTTCACCGGTCATTACATTTTTAATAGTAACTTTTTCATTACGACCAATTTTTGGTTGCTCACGAACAATAGTTTCTACTATTTGTTGTTCTTGAGTTTGTTGTTGACGAGCACTATTAATTGCTTGTTGAGTAGAATTCTGAACTTCGTCTTTACGTAAGTCTAGTTTTTCTCTTTTTTGCTCACGAGCTTCAGAAATTTGTGAGTCGTCTTGTGCCGGAAGTTTTCCTTTGAATAAGAAAGAAAGTACTTCTTTATTTATTTTATCTAATGTTTCTTCAAAAACATTAAAAGCTTCAAATTTATAAATTAATAAAGGATCTTTTTGTTCAATATGAGCTGTACTTTGAATAGAGTGTTTAAGCTCATCTAACTTTCTTAAGTGATCTTTCCAATTCTCATCAATAATAGCTAAAGTAATATTCTTTTCAAAATCGTTAACTAAAGATTTACCTTCAGTCTCATAAGCTTCTTTTAAGTTGGTAACTACTTGAAGAGTTTTACTACCATCTGTAAAAGGAACTACAATACGCTCATAACGGTCTCCTTCATTTTCATATACACTTTTGATAACCGGAAATGCTTGAGTAGCATTTCTGTCGGAATCATTTTTATAATGTTCAGAAACTATTTTATATAACTGACTTGTTAATTCTTGTTCTGATAATCTGTTAAACTCTTCTTCAGAGAACGGTGAGGTCATTGAAGAGAAACGAATTAATTCGAATTCAAAATTTTGGAAGTCTTTATTAGCTTTATTTATTTTTACTATAGAATCACAAGTATCGTAAATCATATTAGCAATATCAATTTGTAAGCGTTTACCATCTAAAGCATGTCGACGACGTTTGTAGATAAATTCACGTTGCGCATTCATAACATCATCATATTCTAATAAACGTTTACGAATACCAAAGTTGTTTTCTTCTACTTTTTTCTGAGCACGCTCTATCGATTTTGTAATCATAGAGTGTTGAATAACTTCTCCTTCTTTTAAGCCCATTCTGTCCATCATCTTAGCAATTCTTTCTGAACCGAATAAACGCATTAAGTTATCATCTAAAGCGACATAAAATTGAGAAGAACCAACATCACCCTGACGTCCTGCACGACCACGTAACTGACGGTCAACACGACGAGAATCATGGCGCTCAGTACCAATGATAGCTAAACCACCAGCGGTTTTTACTTCATCAGTTAATTTGATATCGGTACCACGACCAGCCATGTTGGTAGCAATGGTTACTTGTCCTGGTTTACCAGCCTCGGCAACAATATCAGCTTCTTTTTTATGAAGTTTAGCGTTCAGAATATTATGAGGAATTTTTCGCATTTGTAACATTCTTCCTAATAATTCAGAAATTTCAACAGAAGTGGTTCCTACTAATACAGGTCTTCCTTGATTTACTAATTGTACAATGTCTTCAATAACAGCATTGTATTTTTCACGCGTTGTTTTATATACTAAGTCTTGCTTATCATCACGAGAGATAGGTCTGTTAGTTGGAATTTCAACAACATCTAATTTGTAGATTTCCCAAAATTCTCCGGCTTCTGTAATAGCTGTACCGGTCATACCAGACAGTTTACGGTACATTCTAAAGTAATTTTGTAAAGTAACTGTGGCAAATGTTTGAGTAGCATCTTCAATTTTTACATTTTCTTTAGCTTCAATAGCCTGATGTAATCCGTCTGAATAACGACGACCGTCCATGATACGACCCGTTTGCTCATCTACAATCATAACCTTGTTATCCATAACAACGTACTCAACATCTTTTTCAAAAACAGTATATGCTTTCAAAAGTTGGTTCATGGTATGAATGCGCTCACTTTTAACGCTGAAGTCTCTATATAATTCTTCTTTTAAGTCAGCTTTCTCTTCAGGAGTAACATTACTTTTATCAATTTCACCTATTTTAACACTAATATCAGGTAAAACAAAGAAAGAAGTATCTTTAGTAACTTCTGAAAGGTGAGCAACACCTTTATCGGTTAAATCTATTTGATTGTTTTTTTCTTCAATAGTAAAGTATAGTTCAGCATCAACTTCCGGCATTAACTTATTGTTATCTTGCATGTAGAAGTTTTCTGTTTTTTGAAGAATTTGCTTAACTCCTTCTTGTGATAAGAATTTAATTAAGGCTTTGTTTTTTGGAAGACCTCTGTATACTCTTAATAAAAGGAATCCGCCATCTTTAGTGTTACCTTCACTAATTAATTTTTTAGCCTCCGCTAAAACACCTACCAAATATTTACTTTGTATAGATACTAAATCAGAAACTAAAGGTTTTAACTCATTAAATTCATGACGATCTCCCTGAGGAACAGGACCTGAAATGATTAAAGGCGTACGAGCATCATCAATTAATACAGAGTCAACCTCGTCAATTATAGCATAGTTTGGAGCTCTTTGAACCAAATCTTCTTTAGAATTGGCCATATTATCACGAAGGTAGTCAAAACCAAATTCATTGTTTGTTCCGTAGGTAATATCAGCATTATATGCTTTTCTACGAGACTCAGAGTTTGGTTGATGATAATCAATACAATCTGTACTTAATCCATGAAACTCAAAAATAGGCGCCATCCAAGCACGGTCACGTTTTGCTAAGTAATCGTTAACTGTTACTACATGCACTCCGTTACCGGTTAAAGCATTTAAATATATAGGTAAAGTTGAAACTAACGTTTTTCCTTCACCTGTCATCATTTCAGCAATTTTTCCTTGATGTAAAACAGAACCTCCTATTAATTGAACATCATAATGTATCATATCCCAAATAACAGGCTTTCCGGCTGCGTCCCACGAATTAGCCCAAAATGCTTTGTCGCCTTCTAAAGTTACATGTTCTTTCGTAGCCGATAGTTCTCTATCAAAAGGAGTAGCGGTAACTTCTAATTCTGTATTGCTGGCAAAACGTTTTGCAGTTTCTTTAACAACGGCAAAAGCTTCCGGCATTATTTCTTCTAAAATTTTTTCAGAAGCTTCATAGGCTTCATCTTTTAATCTATCAATTTCAGAATAAATATCTTCTTGTCTGTCTATGTCTGCAGTTGTAACTTCTTCTTCTAAAACGGCAATTTTTTCGTTAAAAGGTTGAGTAGCTTTAGAGATTTTAGTTTTAAATTCGATGGTTTTTGTCCTTAAATCATCATTAGATAAATTGTGCAGAGCACTCTCATAAGATTTTACTTTTTCAATAATAGGTTGCAGTGATTTTAAGTCTTTTTGTTGTTTATCTCCAACAAATATTTTTATAATCGAATCTAAAATACTCATTTTAAAATATTGTTTTACAGTTAATTAATTTGGGTTAATTAACCTGTTAAATATGGTTATTATGTTTGTGCTTAAAAGTAAGCAAAAAAAAAGCCTCTAAAAGAGACTTTTTATGGTGTTTTTTCTAATATTCATCTTCATTCCAAAGATAATCTTCTTCGGAAGGGTAATCAGGCCAAATTTCAACAATAGAATCATAAGCTTCACCTTCATCTTCAATGTCTTGTAAATTTTCTACAACCTCCAGAGGGGCGCCGGTACGAATTGCATAATCTATTAATTCGTCTTTAGTTGCTGGCCAAGGTGCATCAGCTAAATAAGATGCTAGTTCAAGTGTCCAATACATTTCTTTATCGGTTTTTTTTGATTTTCGCAAAAATAATTTTTTTTTCTAAAAAGTCAAGTTTTTTTTAAAAAATCTGTTATCGTAAATTAAAGAACTTAATTATAGCTTTTCAGGAATCCATTTAATTTCCTCAGCTTTTAATTCTTGGGTCAACTTCCGTGCCAATACAAAAAGGTAGTCAGAAAGTCGGTTTAAGTACATTAAAATAGTGTCATTAATGACTTCTTGCTCATTTAAAGCGACTGTTAAACGTTCAGTTCGTCTGCAAACACATCTGGCTATATGACAGAATGACACGGTTTGGTGTCCACCCGGTAAAATAAAGTGAGTCATAGGAGGTAAGGTTTCATTCATTTGATCTATTTCATTTTCTAAAAATAAAATAGAAGAATCATTTACCTTTGGAATATTAAGGCGCTCTTTACCACTTTTTAGGGTTTCTTTTTCAGGAGGTGTGGCTAACATAGCTCCTAAAGTAAATAAGTCGTTTTGAATTTTTGTTAAAGTTTGTTTTAAATTCTCATTTATTGCTTGGTCTCTGATAAGTCCTATATATGAGTTTAATTCATCAACAGTACCGTAACTTTCAATTCTTAAATGATGTTTAGGAACTCTACTACCTCCAAATAGAGCAGTAGTTCCTTTATCACCTGTTTTTGTATAAATTTTCATGGTATCGTATTATGGTAGAAATTTAAGCGTTTTTTTTATTCAATTTAGTTAAAATAAATTCAGGGCATCGAATAGGTTTCATTGTTGTACTATCTACAAAAGCTAAAACCGTATTTCCGGTACATAATAATTCATTATTTTCATTTCTTATTTCATAATCAAATTCTATTTTTACTGTAGGTGTTTTTTTTAACAAAGTTTTTATGTTAATAACTTCATCATAATAGGCTGATTTTTTAAAATTACAACTTAATGAAATAACAGGAAGCATTACTCCGTTTTGTTCCATATGTTTATAACTGGTGTTTAAATTTCTTAGCCATTCTGTTCTTCCTATTTCGAAGAATTGCGCGTAATTACCGTGGTATACAACGCCCATTTGGTCTGTTTCAGAATACCGTATTCTTACGGTTGTTATGTTATCGTACAAGGTATTTTTTTTAATGATTTTGAACGTTACGCAAAAAAAAAATAATAATCAATAGTGATTTAGTTTTTTTTTACTGAAATTTATTCACACTTTTGTTCATCCGAATATGTAGGTTTAGAGTCCCCTATAATCTAAATAATTTTAACAAAAAATTAATCTTTTTTCACCAATATGACTAAAACAGCTGATTCAGTTTGGATGGAATGTTTGTCCTTTATCAAGGACAATATCAAACCACAGGCATATAAAACTTGGTTTGAACCGATTAAGCCGGTAAAGTTATCTGGGGAAGCTTTAACAATTCAGGTTCCGAGTAAGTTTTTTTATGAATGGCTAGAAGAACATTACATAAAATTATTAAGAGTTGCTTTAGTAAGACAGTTAGGTAATGAGGCTAAATTAGTGTATGATGTACGTATGGAAAATACGTATAGTAGTAACAGTCCTCAAACGGTAAAAATACCTAGTGCTAACAGAAATCCTTTAAAACCTCAAAAGGTAACCGTTCCGTTAGAATCTAAAAGAGAATTAAAAAACCCGTTTGTAATTCCCGGATTACAAAAGGTAAAAATAGAATCACAATTAAACCCGAATTACAATTTTGTGAATTTTGTTGAAGGTGATTCAAATAGATTAGCAAGATCTGCTGGAATGGCAGTGGCTAATAAGCCGGGAGGAACCTCATTCAACCCTTTATTAATCTATGGAGGAGTAGGGTTAGGAAAAACACATTTAGCTCATGCTATTGGTGTTGAAATTAAAGATAAATATCCGGATAAAACCGTCTTATATATATCTTCTGAAAAGTTTACACAACAATTTATAGATTCAGTAAAATCAAATACAAGAAATGATTTTATTCATTTCTATCAAATGATTGATGTTCTTATTATTGATGATGTACAATTTTTATCAGGTAAAGCCGGTACACAAGATGTGTTTTTCCATATTTTTAACCACTTACACCAAAATGGTAAACAGGTTATTTTAACTTCGGATAAAGCGCCTGTGGATATGCAGGATATAGAACAACGTTTACTTTCTCGTTTTAAATGGGGATTATCAGCAGAATTACAATCACCTGATTATGAAACTCGTGTTTCTATATTACAAAATAAGTTGTATAGAGATGGGGTTGAAATGCCGGAGGAAATTGTTGAGTATATAGCCAAGAACATAAAATCGAATGTAAGAGAACTTGAAGGAGTTATTATTTCAATGATTGCTCAAGCCTCTTTTAACAGAAAAGAATTTACGCTTGAATTGGCTAAACAAATTGTAGATAAATTTGTTAAGAATACCAAAAAGGAACTTTCCATAGATTATATTCAAAAAGTAGTATCAAAGTATTTTGATATGGATGTAGCTACTTTACAATCTAAAACCAGAAAGAGACACATAGTGCAAGCTCGTCAGTTAGCTATGTATTTTGCAAAGCGAATGACTAAATCTTCTTTAGCCAGTATTGGAAGTCAAATAGGACAAAGAGATCACGCTACGGTATTACATGCTTGTAAAACGGTAGATAATTTGACAGAAACAGATAAGCAGTTTAAAAAATATGTTGACGATTTAACTAAAAAGTTAACATTATAATACGAATAAAATGAA
Organism: Tenacibaculum sp. TC6; assembly: GCF_050606265.1. Taxonomy (NCBI): domain Bacteria; kingdom Pseudomonadati; phylum Bacteroidota; class Flavobacteriia; order Flavobacteriales; family Flavobacteriaceae; genus Tenacibaculum; species Tenacibaculum sp. TC6. The sequence goes on from NZ_JBOCUK010000002.1 coordinate 22,086, forward strand.
AATACTTATGGTTTGTTTGGGGAATATTTGCCGTTCTCCATTAGCCGAAGGTATTTTAAAAGCTAAAGTATCTTCCGATATTTATGTTGATTCAGCAGGTACTGCCGGATACCATGTTGGTGAACTGCCTGATAAAAGATCGGTAATGGTTGCCCAAAAATATGGTATTGATATTACGGATCAACGTTCCAGAAAGTTTTCTGTAGCTGATTTTGATCATTTTGACAGAATTTATGCTATGGATGAAAGTAATTATCAAACAATTGTTTCTTTAGCCAGAAATAAGGAAGAAGCTGATAAAGTAACAATGATACTACAAGAATTATTTCCGAAAGAAAAATTAAGTGTTCCGGATCCTTATTACGGAGGAGATCAAGGCTTTGAAAATGTTTATAATATGTTAGATGAGGCTTGTGAAATAATTGCTTCTAAAATAAATACAAATGAAAGGTAAACTTTATTTAATACCCACAACCTTAGGAGATACAGAACCTTTAGAAGTAATGCCAATCTCTGTAAAGAAGGTGATAGAAAAGTTGGATTATTTTATTGTAGAAAATGAAAAATCAGCCAGAAGGTTTATCAAGAAAATTACCCCTACAAAATCACAAGGTTCATTACAGTTAATGTTATTAGATAAGTATTCTGATGAACTGGAAACCAGAAACTATCTAGATGTTTGTGATGAGGGAATTTCAGTAGGTTTGTTATCTGAAGCAGGGGTGCCTGCTGTTGCAGATCCCGGAGCTACTATTGCTAAACTAGCTCATAAAAAAGGAATTCAGGTGGTGCCTTTAGTAGGGCCGTCATCAATATTATTAGCAATGATGGCTTCCGGAATGAATGGACAGAGCTTTACTTTTAATGGGTATTTACCAATTGAAAAGGCTGATAGAAAGAAAGCTATAAAAGAGTTGGAAAGAATTTCTAAAGAAAAAAATCAATCACAGATTTTTATAGAAACTCCCTATAGAAACGAAAAGTTGCTAGATGATTTACGAGCTATATTATCACCAGAAACTAGAGTTTGCGTAGCTTGTGATATAACACTTCCAACCGAATATATTAAAACATTAACCATAAAAGAGTGGAAAAATGTAAAAACCGACTTACATAAACGCCCAACAATTTTTATTGTGCATAAGTAAATCGGTTTTTAGTATACTTAGTTTTGTGGTTTTATATGCTGGCAAATTTGTTAGCAGTGATGTTGGAAACATCATACCCTCCAAATTTTCTCATATACTCCTCTATAGAGGTACCAAAAGCATCATTAAATTGGAATTTGCCCCAAGAACGTAAAAACTTTTTTACATTTCCTGCACCGCTTAAGTGGGCTGCGGCTAAAATTCCTGATTCAGTAATAACAACTCCATTAATGGTTTTACCTGTAGTTCTTTTAATATCTCTACGTAAAATCCATTTATTAACTTTGCATAAAGCTATAAAAGTTTTTTCCTGTAATTCAGGGTTTTTTAAAAACTGTTCTGTGTTATAAATTCTGAATCGTTTTAAAGTAGATCTTCCAAACTGGTATTTCCCCAAATACCCTAATTTGTTAACGATAGTGTAATCTCCCTGAGATTCTTTAAAAGCCAAAGCTTCACGAAAACCTATAAAATCTTTTTGTAAAAAAGGAAAGTTAAAGTTCTTTTTATAATTAACTTCCGAAATAGGTTTTAGAGTAATAGTAGTTTTTCTTTCTCTATATGGATTTACAGTAAAACTCGTTAACAAAATAAATCCTAAAAATATACTTATTAACTTCTTGATAATTAGTTACTTTCTGTTTAGCGGGGGCAAATATACGACAAAAAACACAAATAACTAAGAATCAATAGCTTGTGTACTTTTTGTGGTTTTAAGTATTTTGATGTTTTTTTGCTTTTTATTGATTAAAAACAATCATATGTTTATAAAATGTAATGAATATTTAAATAAAACGTTATTTTATTAAGGATAAAATACTGTTAAAAATTAACGATTAATTCCTTGTTCACTTATCCAACGTTGGTATTTAGCGGCATTTCTATTATGTTGAGCGAGTGAACTGGCAAAATCATGAAAACCAATATTGTCAACGCTGGCACACATATAAAAATAATCATGTTTTTTATAGTTTAACACAGCATCTATAGTTGAAATATCAGGCATGGCAATTAAGGTAGGAGGTAATCCTGTATTTTTATAAGTATTGTATGGTGAGTTTATTTCTAAGTCTTTGTTCAGAACTCTTTTTACAATAAAGTCTTGCCCTTTTTCTTGTTTAATACAATAAATAATGGTTGGGTCTGCTTGTAACGGCCAGTTACTTTTTAAGCGGTTTAAATATAATCCGGCAACTATAGGTCTTTCAATTTTCTGAGCAGTTTCTTTTTGAACAATAGAAGCTAAGGTAGTAACATCTTCTTTTGATAAGTTTAAGTCTTTAGCTTTGTTTAATCGAGTATTATTCCAAAAGCGTTTGTACTCTTTAAGCATTTTATCTCTAAACTTCTCAGCAGAAGTGTTCCAATAAAATTCATAACTATTAGGTATATACATTCCTAATGCAGATTTTTCTGTAAAACCATTGGTATTTAAAAAAGCTGCGTCAAGCATTGCGTTAACTAAAGAGAGAGAATCAGCTTCAATTTGCTGAGAAATTCTACCGGCTAATTTTTCTATGGTATCTTGATTGTTGAATGATATATTTACAGGAGTTTGATTACCACTTCTTAAAAGATTAACAACATCGTTTAGGCTCATTCCTTTTTTTAATACATATTTTCCTCCTTTAGGAGTTAGGTATTTTTTCTTTTCAGCGAGCCAAGAGAAATTTTCCGGAGCATCAATAAAATTTGAAAGTTGCTGAGTAACCTCAGTCAAAGTGCCATTGGATTTAATATAAATGGCTCCGTCTTTATGAACGGCGTTTCCAAATACTTTTTGATAAAAATTTACTCCTATAATTGCTAGAACCACTAATAGGGTAGCAATAATTCCGTATACAATCTTTTTATTCATTAATTAACTGAAATAATACTTCGTTTTTAAATTGACCTTTACTAAAAATCCAATCTTTTTTAATGCCAATTTTAGTAAAATTCTTTTTTTGAAACAAATGTAAACTATTTATATTATCATCGGTAATATTTACATACAGCTGATGTAAATTCAAATGAGAAAAGCAATAGTTAATCAGTAAATCTAAAGCTTCTGAGGCATACCCGTTTTTTTGGTATTCAGGATTTATAAGCACTCCAATGCCCGCTCTTTTATGTTGAGGATTAAAATCAAAAAGATCAATAGTACCAATAGGTTGTTGGTTGTTATTAAGCTCAATGATTAATCGAAGTTGTTTAGCTTCGTAAATATCCATATAGGCATTTTCTAAATATTGTTTTAATAAAAACTTAGAAAAAGGAGTTTGTGTATGGCTTACTTCCCAAAAAGACTCATTATTTTCTATGGTGTATAGAAAAGTTAAGTCTTCGGGCTCCAAAGCACGTAAGTTTATGTGAGTACCTTTAAGGGTTTGCATTAAATAGTTATTTCGCCTTTAAAGACAAAAGTAGCAGGTCCGGTTAAAAAAACATGCGTATACTGTCCGTTTTTTTCATTAAAAGAAACCAAAAGTTCTCCTCCTTCAACAGGAAGAGTTATTGAGGTACTAGTTGTTTTTTTAGAAGCATGCATAGCTAAAGCAACCGCTGTAACTCCTGTACCACAGGCTAACGTTTCATTTTCAACTCCTCTTTCATAAGTTCTTACTCTAAAAGTTGAGTTGTTTACTTGTTGTACAAAATTAACATTACTACCTTCTGTACCATATACGTCATTTCTGATTTTTTTTCCGTTGGTGTACACATCATAGTTGTTTAAATCATCAACTATTTGTACATGATGGGGAGATCCTGTATTGGCAAAAGAATACGAATTATGATGCTCAACGTTGTTAACGTCAATCATTTGTAAAGAAACAATGCCTTCTTTTATAAAAGCATGGTGTATTCCGTCAATAGCCATAAATGTTGTTTCTGTATCAAATAACCCCAATTTATGAGCAAAAGCAACAATGCAACGTCCACCATTACCACACATGGTACTCTCATTACCGTCAGCATTAAAGTAAATCATTCTAAAATCAGTATGCTCATCTTCTTCTAATAAAATAAGTCCGTCAGCACCAATACCAAAATTTCTATGACATAAAGTAGCAATAATGTCAGTATTATCTTTTGGAAAGATTTTTGTTCTGTTATCAATCATAACAAAATCATTACCTGTTCCTTGATATTTATAAAAGCTCAAATTCATAGAAGCAAAGATACGTATTTAAAGGAAGAGCTCGGAGTGTTAAATGGCGGTTAAAAATCGTTAAAACGAAGTTAAACAGATTTTGTTAAAATGTTAAAATTGTATATTTGAGTACTTAAATTATTGTAAGCATATGAAGAAAATTTTAGGAATTTTAGGTGTAGCGTTTTTAGGTGGCGCAGTGTCGCTTACAGGCTACAAGATGTTATTAGAACAACCACAAACGGTCATCCAACACCAAGAGCCGGCTTTGCAAACAGTGAAAGCTAATTACACCTCACCAATTTTAAACACGTCTTCTGTTCCTACAGATTTTACAGAGGCAGCTGAAAGTACAGTGCATGCAGTTGTACACGTTAAAAACACAGCAGTAAGAACACAGCAAGATCCTGTGAGCTTTTTCTTTGGAGGTAATGGAACCAGAAAGTTTGAACAAGTAGGTACGGGAAGTGGTGTTATTATTTCTCCGGATGGATATATTGTAACCAATAACCACGTAATTGACGGGGCTACAGATATTGAAGTAACCTTAAATAATAAGAAAAAACTAAAAGCTACTTTAGTAGGAGCAGATTCAGAAAGAGACATTGCGTTGTTAAAAATTGAAACAGATGTTGATTTACCTAACATTCCTTTTGGAAACTCAGACAATGTAAAAGTTGGTGAATGGGTGTTAGCTGTTGGAAATCCGTATAATTTAACATCAACAGTAACTGCCGGAATTGTGAGTGCTAAAGGAAGAGACTTAGAAGGAAACAGAAATATAGAGTCGTTTATTCAAACTGATGCAGCGGTTAATCCCGGAAATAGTGGAGGCGCTTTGGTAAATACTCGAGGAGAATTAATAGGAATTAACACAGCCATTACTTCAAGAACCGGATCATTTATCGGATATTCGTTTGCAGTTCCGTCTAACATTGCTAAAAAAATCATTGATGACTTGTTAGAATATGGTACGGTGCAAGAAGCAATTTTAGGAATAAATATTGATCAGGGAGAAAAAGATATTGAGGGAGTTAAAATTGGCTCAGTAGATAAAGATAGCGATGCCGTAAAAGCAGGTTTAAAAGAGGGAGATATTATAACCAAAGTAAATAATATAAAAATTACTAAGTTTTCAGATTTAAAAGGTCAGTTAACAGCAAAAAGACCGGGAGAATATGTTGATGTAACCGTAAACAGAGACGGAACGGATTTAACAAAAACGGTAAAGCTTAGTAAGAAGAGTACTTTTTACTCAACTACGTTAGGTACCAATTTTAAAGATATTACGGATAAAGACAAAAAAATGTATAATATTGAAGGTGGTGCCAAGATTGTATCTACAGTTAATAGAATTTTTTTAGAATACAATTTAGATAAAGGGTATATCTTAACTAAGATTAATGGAAAATCAATAAGCTCAGCAAGTGAAGCAACAAGTGTTTTAGATGGAAGTCAGTCAGGAAGATTTTTATTAGAAATGATTAACCCTAAAGGAGAAATAGAAAGGTTCAGATATTAAAAATAGAATGAATTTAGTTTGTAATCTCACCAAATTTTTTGGTGAGATTTTCTTTTATAAAAAGATTTACGAAATCGTTTGAAATATGTACTTTTGCACAAATTTTAAAAAATTTAGTTAACACACAACTATGTCAACAATAACAAATTACGAAAAAGAAGTAGCAAATCAAGCTCAAGTAAGAAGAGCTACTGTTGAATTTATCAATATTGTAAACGATTTATGGTATGATAAATCTATAGAATTAGTTTTATTTAGAAATCCATTAGTTGATAAAAGAGCTAGTGAAGTTTTAAATTTAATTAGCTATGCTAAAGAATTCGTAGCAAAACCAATTTCTATTCAAGATGCGTTAGAAATAGCTAAGGCAATTCAATCAATTGATTTACCGGCATCAAAATTAGATATAGGAAAATTAGCATATGAGTATCATTTATCTGACAATGCTAATTTAAATAAAGTAGATTTTGTAAAAAATCAATTAAAAGATGCTACTGAGGCTACTACTTTTCAACCTAAAGACGTAGTGTTATATGGTTTTGGACGTATTGGACGTTTATTAGCTCGTGAATTAAGCAGTAAAATGGGGAAAGGTTCTCAATTACGTTTAAGAGCTGTAGTTACCAGAGGAAAGATAGATCAATCTGTTTTAGAAAAAAGAGCTTCTTTATTAAGTATTGACTCAGTTCACGGAGATTTCTTAGGAACGGTGCAGGTAGATGTTGAAAACAATGCCTTAATCATTAACGGAACTACTGTTTATATGATTTCTGCTAACCAACCGGAAGAAATTGATTATACACAATACGGAATTAACGATGCTTTAGTAATTGATAACACCGGAGCTTTTAGAGATAAAGAAGCTTTAAGTCGTTTATTAGCGTCAAAAGGAGCTAGTAAAGTATTATTAACAGCACCGGGAAAAGGAATTCCAAATATTGTACACGGAGTTAACCATTTAGAAAACAATCCGGATGAGATTGATATTTTCTCAGCAGCATCATGTACAACCAACGCAATAACACCTGTATTAAAAGTATTAGAAGATAATTTTGGTATTAAAAAAGGACATATTGAAACTATTCATGCTTATACTAATGATCAAAATTTAGTAGATAACATGCATAACAAATACCGTAGAGGTAGAGCTGCTGCTTTAAACATGGTAATTACAGAAACCGGAGCAGGAAGTGCTGTGGCAAAAGCTTTACCGGTATTAGCAGGAAAATTAACATCTAATGCAATTAGAGTACCTGTACCAAACGGATCGTTAGCTATTTTAAATCTTCAGTTAAATTCAGAAACTACTGTTGAGGCTGTAAACGCTATTATGAAGCAATATGCTTTAGAAGGTGATTTAGTTGAGCAAATTCAATATTCATTAAATAATGAATTAGTTTCTTCTGATATTGTAGGAACTACTGCACCATCAATTTTTGATAGCAAAGCTACCATAGCTGATGGAAACACTGTGGTTTTATATGTGTGGTATGATAACGAATACGGATATTCACACCAAGTAATGCGTTTAGCTAAACACATAGCAAAAGTTCGTCGTTACACTTATTATTAATAGACAATTAATTTAATAGTATAAAAAGCTGAAGCCGTAAAATGTTTCGGCTTTTTTTTATATATTTGAGATATAACCCCAAAAATCCCCCAAAATATGAGAAAAGCAATTATGTTTATAGTGTTCTTCTTAAGTGTATCTACAGTAGTGTTAGCTCAAGAAAGCAAAGAAGAGACTTGTTTAACTTCCGGAAAATGGCGTATAGAATCCCTAAAGATAGGTGATGAAAAAGAAGATTTTTCTGATTGTTTAAACAGTTGGTTGGTTTTTAAAGAAGATGGAAGCTACCAGCTGATGATACGAAAAAATGAAAAAATAGGTCACTGGGAATTAGAATCAAATAAAAACATTTTAAAGTTTGAAAACGAAGGAGCTATTGATGGTTTTAAGATACTTAAATTAACCAACAAAGAATTACTGTTTTCAACAATTGAAGATGATATTGTTTATACAATGACTTTAAAGAAGTAACAAATACACTTCCAATAAACAAAACCGAGGCTTAGGCTTCGGTTTTTTGTTTATAACCAATTACAGGAAGAGAAAAATGTCTAAAAGTTTTCCTTAAATTAGCAAAAAATACACAATCAAAACAACCGTTTTTCAAGGTAGCTTTGAAAAATATAAGTATAAGTTTTACAGTGAATTAAAAAGTTTTAATTTTTAGAATAATACCATTTATGAGAAGTATAAGAGCTCTTTTATGTTTTATAACGTTAGTAACCCTACACCGTATGAATGCCCAACAATTGCCGTATTATGAAATTCCGGAATCACCAAAAGAATATACAGCAGGTACTGTAGCCGGTAGAATGATTGATGGTTTAGGATTCCGTTATTACTGGGCTACTGAAGGGTTAACAGAAGAAAATTTACAATATGCTCCAGGAGACAAAACCAGAAGCATTAGAGAAACGTTAGATCATATTTTAGGGTTGTCTGTTATGACTTTAAGTGCTTTGGAAGGAAAAGAAGTTGTATTTCCTTCTGTAAAAGAACTTTCTTTTGAAGCTTTAAGAAAGCAAACGTTAGAAAACTTAAAAAAATCAAGTGATATACTAAAAGAATCAAAAGATATATCAATGTTTACCATGAAGATGAGAAGAGGAAATCAGGTAGCTGAATACCCTTTTTGGAATCAGTTAAACGGTCCTATCGGAGATGCTTTATGGCATGTAGGGCAAGTAGTTTCTTTTAGGCGATCAGCAGGAAACCCATTACCTAAAGGTGTGAGCTTATTAACAGGAACCGTTAAAAAATAAATAGAGAAAACAAGTTGTATTGCAGATAATGACAGTTAAAGAGAAAATTGAACAGCTAAGAAAGGAATTACATCAACATAATTATAGTTATTACGTATTAGATAACGCTACTATTTCCGATTACGAGTTTGATATAAAACTAAAAGAATTAGAGCAGTTAGAAGATGAAAACCCGGAGTTTTTCGATCCTAATTCACCAACACAAAGAGTAGGAGGAGATATTACCAAAAACTTTGAAACGGTTACACATAAAAACAGAATGTACTCTTTAGATAATTCATATTCTAAAGAAGATTTATTGGATTGGGAAAAACGTTTGCAAAAGAACCTGGGAAGAACCGATATAGAATATACATGTGAGTTAAAATACGATGGAGCTTCAATTAACTTGACCTATGAAAACGGTCAGTTTGTTAGGGCGGTTACCAGAGGAGACGGATTTCAGGGAGATGATGTAACCACTAATGTAAGAACAATAAAGTCGATTCCGTTAGTACCTAATGGTGATTTTATTTCCGATTTTGAAATGAGGGGTGAAATTATTTTACCGCTCGACGGATTCAATGCTATGAATGAAGAAAGAATAGCTAATGGAGATGAACCCTATAGAAACCCTAGAAACACGGCAAGCGGAAGTTTAAAGCTACAAGATAGTGCAGAAGTAGCTAAACGCCCTTTAGACTGTTTATTATATCAAGTAGTAACCAACGAACGAAAATACGCTACCCACTATGAAAGTTTACAAGCTGCAAGAAAAGTAGGGTTTAAAGCACCTGATACTATTGTTTTAGCAAAATCGATACAAGAAGTTATTGACTTTATTAACGATTGGGATGTTAAACGACATGAGTTACCTTATGAAACCGACGGGGTGGTGGTAAAAGTAAACAACCTACAGCAACAAGAAGAGCTTGGGTATACCTCTAAATCACCACGTTGGGCAATAGCCTATAAATTTAAAGCAGAACAGGTAGCTACGGTTTTAAATGAAATTACCTATCAAGTAGGTCGAACCGGAGCCATTACTCCGGTAGCTAATTTAGAACCCGTTTATTTAGCCGGTACCGTGGTTAAAAGAGCTTCATTACACAATGCCGATCAAATTGAAAAATTAGATGTTAGAATCGGAGATACGGTTTTTGTTGAAAAAGGAGGTGAAATTATTCCTAAGATAATAAAAGTAGACCTTACTAAAAGGCCTTTAGATTCTATGCCAACAGTGTATGCAACTCATTGTCCGGAATGTCATACCGAATTAGTAAGAACCGAAGGCGATGCTAAACACTATTGCCCTAATGAATACGGATGCGCTCCGCAGATAACCGGAAGAATTCAGCATTTTATTAGCAGAAAAGCTATGGATATAGAAGGCTTAGGAGGTGAAACGGTTGATTTACTTAGAAAAGAAGGATTGATACAAAACTATGCAGATTTGTACGAGCTGAAGAAAGAGCAAATTGTACCATTAGAGCGTATGGCTGAGAAATCAGCTCAAAATATGATAGATGGCATAGAAAAATCAAAAGAAATACCTTTTGAAAAAGTATTATTTGCCTTAGGAATTCGATTTGTAGGAGAAACGGTAGCTAAAAAACTAGCCAAGCAATTTAAGTCGATAGATAACCTAATGAATGCCGATTTAGAAACTTTAGTTGCTGTTGATGAGATAGGAGAGAGAATAGCACAAAGTATTATTGACTTTTCGTCTAATGAAGGCAATAAAGAACTGATAAGAAGATTGCAGTCTTATGGTGTTCAGTTAGAAGTTTCTGCAAAAAGCATGGAAAATCAAACCGATAAATTAGCAGGAAAAGTTTTTGTTGTTTCGGGAGTTTTTCATCAAATGAGTAGAGATGAGCTTAAAAAAGCTATTGAAGACAATGCCGGAAAAGTAAGTAGTTCAATCTCTAAAAAAACCGATTTTATAGTTGCCGGAGATAATATGGGACCTAGTAAACTGGCAAAAGCAGAAGATTTAGGAATTCCTATTATTACAGAGCAAGATTTTATTGACATGATTAACGCCTAAATAATTGTTTTATTAACCATTAAGATTTCTTAAAAAGTGATGAGTAAGCAAACTAAAGTAACCTTTATTTCTATCTTGTTTTTACTGGTGGCAGCCGCAGATGTGTATGCTGTTATTTCGCAAACCAAAATTATAGAAATGATTTTTAAACCTTTACTAATGACCACGTTGGTGTTAGTCTATTTAGCAGCTGTTAAAAAACCGAATTTTTGGTTTGTAAGCGGTTTATTCTTCTCGTTTTGGGGTGATGTTTTTTTATTAGATAAAGAAAGCTTTTTTGTATTTGGCTTAGCGTCATTTTTATTAGCACATATTATTTATATAAAAATAACAATAGGCTTTTTAGAAAAAGATTTAACTATAAAAATGGTATCCTCTGCATTACCTTTTGTGTTCCTGTTTGCAGGTGTTTTGTATTTGATTTATGAAAATTTAGGAGACATGTTAGTACCGGTAATTGTATATGGAGTAACCATTGCAACGTTTGGAGCTACCGCCTTATTAAATTTCAGGCAAGAAAAATCAACGCCCAACTTATGGTTGTTGTTAGGTGCTATTTTATTTATAGCTTCTGATAGCCTAATTGCATTGAATAACTTTTACACCCCTAAACATTTCTTTGATATCGCTATTATTATATTGTATATTATTTCTCAATATTTTATCTGCAAAGCTATGATAGCTAAAAGTGACCTTACATGGAAAAGCCAAGAATTGCCAGGTTAACACAAATACTTACGCAGTTACAATCTAAAAGACTTCTTACAGCCAGAGAATTGGCAGAAAAATATAAAGTAAGTACCAGAACTATCTATCGTGATATACGAACTCTCGAAAGCTCGGGAGTTCCTATTGTCACAGAAGAAGGAAAAGGTTACTCCCTTATAGAAGGCTATCAATTACCGCCTGTTATGTTTTCTGAAGAAGAAGCTAATGCTTTAATTACTGCAGAACAGTTAATGCTAAAAAATAAAGATGCTTCTTTGGTAGAAAATTATAGCAATGCCATTACTAAAATTAAAGCTGTTTTACAATACTCGCAAAAAGATAAAGCAGATTTACTGTCACAACGAATTGTGTTCAGAGCTAACATGGAAGAAGAACAAACCAGTAGTTTTTTAACACAAATTCAATCTGCAATTACAAACTTTCATTTATTACAAATAGACTATTTATCGTTAGAACATAGGTTTACCCAAAGAACGGTAGAACCCTTTGCCTTATACAGTACTAATGAAAATTGGTTGTTAATAGCATATTGCAGGTTAAGGAATGAGTTTAGGGTTTTTAGGTTAGACTGTATGCAAAAAATAACCAATACATATACCGTATTTGAAGCTCATCAAATAACTTTACAAGAGTATTTTGAAATCTGTAGAGAAAAATATATGAGTACCCTTGACAAAGGGTTGTCATAGATCGTACCTAGTTTTGTACCAACTTTAAAAATTTACAAATGAAAGTAGTACAAAAAGACACCTTTTACGTGGTTGGCATCTCAGTAAGAACCACTAATGAAAACGGACAAGCAAAAGAAGATATTACGAACTTATGGAAAAGGTTTATGGCATTGGAAGTGCCTAAATTAATACCGAATGCAATAGACCCTGCTATTTGTGCAGTGTACACCCATTATGAATCAGATCATACTCAACCGTATGATACTATTTTAGGCTGTATAGTTTCAGACTTAAATACAATTCCGGAAGGTATGGTAGGCATTACCGTTGAAAAATCAACTTACAAGAAATTTGTAGCACAGGGAGATCTTACCAAAGATGCAGTCATTCATAAATGGGTAGAAATATGGAATATGGATTTAAACCGAACTTATACGGCAGATTTTGAGCTGTACGGAGAAAAAGCCAACGACCCTACCAATGGTGAAGTTGATATCTATATAGCCGTGGTATAAAAAATATAAACCATTGGTTTTAGTGGGGAAACTAAAATCAATGGTTTAAACAATTAAACAAACAATAATCAAAAATTCTATTTTATAAAAGGAATATCTTTTCTGTAATTATAAAGAAGTAATACACCTATAAGTAACGTACCAACAGCCATCATAAATAAAGTACCACCATCATTGTTGTGTACAATACCAATTTTGGTAAGATGACTCATAATAGCTCCGCCCATTAATCCTACAGTTAACAAAGCACCCAACCATGTTTTTTTAGGAACAAATAATAAAACAGCAGCAATAAGCTCCATAATACCTGTGCCAATTCTCATTAAGGCTTCATGTTCTCCTGCTACTTTAGTAAATAAATCAATACTTTCCTGTGCTCCGGAAAACTTAAAATAAAGTGTTTGTAGCATAATAACTGCGGCAATTAGCTTTAGTACAAGTACTATTTTAGTATTCATAATTTTGAGTCTTTATGTTTTAGACGGTGAAAATTTTAAACCTTACGAAGATAAATGGTATTTTTGTGTATAGTAAAAGCAAATACCGTTTTTACGATTCTCTTAATATAAGTTTATTGTCAATGAAATACAGACTGTTACTATTGTTATTGCCTTTTTTAAGTTGTAAAAAGGAATCAATTCAATTAACGTTTTTAGATGAATATGTGGTTAAAGATTCTCTTGAATTTCAAGGAAATCTTATTGGCGGACTGTCAGGAATAGATCGGTATAAAGATACTTACTACTTGGTAGTAGATGATTCAGAAAACCCAAGAGTTGTTACTTGTACAATTGCGATAGAAAATGAAAAAATTAAAAACATTCGTTTTTTAAACACCATTTCTATTACGGATACGGTAAGTACATTTTATAAAGAACAGTTGTTAGATTTAGAATCGATTTTTGTAAACAGTGATGGTACCATTAACCTAACCAGTGAAGGCAATATAAAAGGAGGAAAAAAGCCTGCCGTTTTTATAACCGATGCAACAGGTGCTTTTTTAAGAGAAATAAAAGTACCGGATTATTTTAGCAACCTTGAAAAAGGAAAGCCAAGACATAACGGCGTTTTTGAAGGTTCTTGCAAAGGAATAGAAAACAAAGGTTTTTGGGTAGCAATGGAAGCCCCGTTAGAAATTGACGGAGACGAACCCACTTTACAAGAAACCCAATCACCGGTTAGAATTACCTATTTTGATCATGTTACAGAGCAAGCTACCAAACAATATGCTTACCAGTTAGAAAAGATAGATAAACAACCTAAAGGAAACATCAATTTGAATGGCGTTACCGCTATTTTAGAGTATGCCCCTAATGTATTTTTTGTGGTAGAACGTATTTATCAAAGTGATTACGGAAGTTACGGTAACACCATACGTATATTTAAAGCAACAGCCAATGAGCAAACAACCAATACACTTACTCTTGGAGGATTAAAAAATGAACCATACATTCCGTTAACCAAAGAATTAGTCTTTGATTTTTCATCAGTAAAAGACCAACTTACTGAGGGAATTATTGATAATATAGAAGGAATTACTTTCGGACCTATATTACCCAATGGCAATTCAACCTTATTAGTAGTGTCTGATGATAACTTTCAGAAGTACGGAAAACAACTGAATCAGTTTGTATTGTTAGCAATTGAAAAATAAATAACCTTAGTTTTAATACACAAATGATAGCTAATTTAAAGCAAAAGTCAATACAAAAAGAGTACGATAAACTGTTGCAAAAGCAGCCGGTAACCAATAATAAACAAGGAAAAGTAAAAAAGGTTGCTGTAGTGTTAGATAATGAAGCTTTGGTAAATGTAATTACCTCTAACATGCTAAACATATTTCCTTTTCAAAAACAAGACATCACCTTTTTAGTATATCGGGAGTTTTCTAAAAAACAAGAAACTACCCCTTTGTTTTTTACAGAAAAAGAAATCGAATACAAAGCAAGTTTGAAATCAGACAATTTGAAAAACTTTGTTAAAAACGACTATGATTTGCTTATAAATTATACAAAGACGTCAAATTTATACACTAATGTAATAACTTTGCAGTCACAAGCAAAACTTAAAGCTGGGTTTGTTGGTATTGATGACAGGTTGTTTGATATCGTAGTGGCTGATCCTACATTTAACGAAGCAATCTTAAATCAGGAATTAAAAAAATATTTAACGATTTTAAATAAAATATAATGCAAAAGTTTATGGGTATGGGGGTTGCTTTGGTAACTCCTTTTAATGAGGATTTAAGTGTAGATTTTGAGGCGCTAAGAAAATTAGTTACGTATAATATTGATAACGGAACCAACTATTTAGTTATCAATGGTACTACGGCAGAAAGTGCTACCATAACAAAAGAGGAAAAGAAAGAAATTATAAAAGTAATTGCTGAAACTAACCAAGGACGTTTACCATTAGTATTAGGAGTAGGAGGCAACAATACGCAGGTTATTATAGATGAATTACAAACACTAGATTTATCTGAAATAGATGCAATTTTATCAGTAGCTCCTTATTACAGTAAGCCTACACAAGAAGGTTTTTACCAACATTTTAAAGCAGTAGCGCAAGCAAGCCCTAAACCGGTAATTTTATACAATGTTCCGGGAAGAACAGCTAAAAATATGTTACCGGAAACTACCTTACGCTTAGCAAATGATTTTGACAATATAATAGGAGTTAAAGAAGCCGGAAATAACCAACAACAATACTATGAATTACTAAAAAATAAACCGGAAGGTTTTTTAGTAATTTCAGGAGACGATGATTTAGCGTTAGGTGTAGTATTAGCCGGAGGAGCAGGAGTAATCTCGGTAATAGGACAAGGATTTCCAAAAGACTTTTCAGATATGATTCGTTTAGGATTAGAAGGGAACAATACCGAAGCCTTTGCATTGCATTATAAATTAATGGATATCGTAAGTTATATTTTTGAAGAAAATAATCCGGCAGGTATTAAAGCCGTACTTAAAAAGTTAGGCATTACTTCAGATGCTGTACGTTTACCTTTAGTACCGGCAACAGTACAGTTACAACAAAAAATAGGAAGTTTTATAGATAATCTATAAAAGGGGCATATAGAAAAAAGGAGCTAAAAAGGCCGTAGTTTTATCATATACTACGGTCTTTTTTAGTTAAAATATACTGTCTTTTTTTAAAGGTAATAACCTCTGGTAAAAAAGATGCTTACCTTTTTTATGCAAAGTGCATAAAAAATGCTTTTGTCTATAGATTTCTATTACAAAAGCATTGAGTAAAATAATGATGTTATGCTACCTAAAACATAGGTTAGGGAAGCTTTTTTAAAAATTTACAAACTATAAAGTAGCCTTTTCTATAATAGAAAAAGTATTGTTATCAGCATCAATTTCAGCCATAACCCCATACGGCAGAGTAAAAGTAGGACAGGTATGGCCAAAGTCCATTCCGGCAATTATAGGTAACGATGTTAATCCTTCTTCCTCTCTAATAACTTGCAATAAAATAGCATCATATTCTTTCCAATACAAGTTGTCATAAGGACGAGCAACGATTAAACCCTTAATAGATTTAAATATTCCCGAAGCGGCGTAGTTACGAAGTATCCATTTAAAATTAGTAGGAGACGTTTTAACTTCGGAAGTCTCTAAAAACATAATTTTGTTAGTCCAATCAACGGGAGCTACCCAAAAATCAGTTCCTTTTAAAAACTCAAGAACTTCTAAACAACCGCCTAACAATTCACCCTTATGAATACCATTGCCTTGTAAAAAGCGCCAAGTACCTGATTTTTCTAGTTTTCTTTTAATAGATTGGTTGTTAGGGTTGTTCCATTCCAAACGTTCAGAAGTCCACCCGTCACTATTAGGCTTAATTTGCCCAATAAGGTCAGAAGAAAAAAGAGTTCGATGAATATCATTTATTTGATACGGAAGCATACCGCCATTTTCAGCAAACCCCACTAAGGTTGATGTACCATAAAAAGAAGTTACCCCCGCTTTATAAAAGCAAAAGTGAGTAATGGTAGAATCAGAAAACCCGATAAAAATTTTAGGATTGTTTCGTATCACAGACAAGTCTATATACGGCAAAGTTCGAATGCTGTCTTCACCACCAATATTTGAAATAATAGCTTTTATAGAAGAATCTTCAAGAGCTTCCATTAAATCATCTGCACGTGCCTCAGGATTTTGATAAATCCAACTCGAAGGTTGTAAAGCATTTCGGGTTTCAACTACTTCTAAACCAAAGGTATCTTGTAATTGTTTTTTTCCTGCCATATATCTGTGAGAGATATCTCCGGCGCCTCCCCAAGAAAGAGATATGGTAGCTACTTTATCTCCTGGCTGTAATTTTGTTGGTTTTATCATAGTTGAAAATCAAAAATAGTCATAACGGTTGTGCGTATATTGGTAAACCTAGCGCTCAATTTTTGTCAGTTTTTCTAATCATAGCAGTTTACATTCTGTAAATGAAACCACTTTTCTTTTTATACCAATACAACAAGCACAAATATAGATACATTTTTAATTGACAACATACTTTTTATAACAGTTGAGTATAGTATTTACTTTTCATCTAAGCATTTTTTTAGCATCTTTGCATTTTAAAAATAATCACCCATTTATGTTACCAAAAAAAATAGAAGAAGCGCTAAATAAACAAATCAGAATAGAAGCAGAGTCCTCTCAAATTTACCTGTCAATGGCTTGTTGGGCAGAAGTACAAGGATTTGAAGGAGTAGCTCAGTTTATGTATGCACATTCAGATGAAGAGAGAATGCACATGCTTAAATTGGTAAAATTTATAAATGAGCGCGGAGGACATGCACGTATATCTGACCTAACAGCACCTCCAACAGAATTTGGTTCATTTAAAGATATGTTTCAAACGTTGTTTGATCATGAAGTAATGGTGTCACAATCAATTAACGATTTAGTACATATTACCTTAGAAGAAAGAGATTATGCAACTCATAACTTTTTACAATGGTATGTATCTGAGCAAATAGAAGAAGAAGCCTTAGCTAGAACAATTTTAGACAAGATTAACTTAATAGGAGATGATAAAGGCGGATTGTATTTGTTTGATAATGATGTAAAACAATTAGTAGGAAAAGCAGCAGAAAAACCACAATAACATTAACAAACATTTAGTAGTTCTTTGTAGTTTTTATAACAGATTTTATGGTTTATTGCACTAAAAAACAGGTTTAAAAAATCTTTTTAATAATCCATAATTAATCCTTAATTTTGCCAGATGCAAAAAAATAAAAAATTAGCGTATATATTAGTAATGCTTTTGATGTTTATTTCATGTAGTGAATATCAAAAAGTATTAAACAAAGGTACCGTAGAAGACCAGTACAAAATGGCCGTAAAAATGTATGAATCTCAAAAATACAGTAAAGCCTTACGTTTATTTGAAAAAATAACCCCTTCTTATAGAGGTAAACCTCAAATGGAACGTATTCAGTTTATGGTTTCACAAGCTAATTTTAATGTTAAAAACTACAGTTTAGCAGGGTATTATTTTGATAGATTTGCTAAGAACTACCCAAAAAGCTCTAAAGTAGAAGAAGCAGCATTTTTATCTGCATTAAGTTACTATAAAGCAGCACCAAGATTTAGTTTAGATCCTACAGATACCAATAAAGCCTTAGAAGCTTTTCAAGGATTTATTGATAAGTTTCCGGATTCTGATAGATTAGCAGAAGCTAACAAATACTACGGAGAACTTAGATATAAGTTAGAAAAGAAAGCATTTGAAATAGCAAAAACATATTATAGAACTGCCGATTATGATCCTAGAAATTACAAAGCAGCCATTGTTGCTTTTGATAATTTATTATCAGATTATTTAGGAACAAGCTTTAAAGAAGAAGCCTTGTACTACCGATTAAAAGCAGCGCATGATTTTGCTATGAAAAGTACCTTTAGAAGAAAAGGGGAAAGAAT
Source organism: Tenacibaculum sp. TC6 (assembly GCF_050606265.1). NCBI lineage: Bacteria > Pseudomonadati > Bacteroidota > Flavobacteriia > Flavobacteriales > Flavobacteriaceae > Tenacibaculum > Tenacibaculum sp. TC6. The sequence continues at coordinate 40,601 of NZ_JBOCUK010000002.1, forward strand.
TGAAGAAGCTATAAAAGCTTACGAGAAGTTACAACGAAATTTCCCGCAATCTAAATACAAGGAAGATTCTGATAAAATGTTATCAGCATTACAAAAGGAACAAGAACAATTAGTTAAAAGTTAAAAAATGGATTATAAAGAAACGAAAGCACCTGTAAGTACTGTTACTTATGATAAAGCAGCTATCGAAACTCCAACAGAGAACATCTACGAAGCTATCTCAATTATAGCTAAAAGAGCTACTCAAATTAATTCTGATTTAAAGAAAGAGTTAGTAGATAAGTTAGATGAATTTGCTACTTATAATGACAGTTTAGAGGAAGTTTTTGAAAACAAAGAGCAAATAGAAGTTTCTAAATTCTATGAACGTTTACCTAAGCCACATGCTATTGCAGTAGAAGAGTGGTTAGAAGGAAAAGTATATTTCAGAACACCAGACGCGGAATAATATGTCTGTACTAAGCGGTAAGAAAGTCTTATTAGCTGTAACTGCAGGAATTGCCGCTTACAAAACGGCACACTTAGTCCGCTTATTTATAAAATCAGGCGCAGAAGTCAAAGTAATTATGACTCCTGCGTCTAAAGATTTTATAACACCACTTACCTTATCAACACTATCTAAAAATCCGGTTCATTCTACCTTTTATGAAAAAGATGAAGAAAATGAATTATGGAATAATCATGTTGAGTTAGGACTATGGGCAGATATTATGCTAATTGCCCCGGCAACAGCCAATACTTTATCTAAAATGACAAACGGTACTTGTGACAATTTAGTACTGGCAACCTATTTGTCTGCAAAATGCCCGGTGTATTTTGCGCCAGCTATGGATTTAGATATGTATAAACATCCTTCTACAAAAAATAGTTTAGAAGCTTTACAAAGTTTCGGAAACTGTATGATTCCGGCAACCTCAGGTGAATTAGCCAGTGGCTTAGTAGGAGAAGGAAGAATGGCTGAACCGGAAGACATTGTTGAATTTATTGAAAAAGATATAGCCTCTAAACTACCTTTACGAGGAAAAAAAATATTAATAACAGCAGGTCCAACTTATGAAGCTATAGACCCTGTTCGTTTTATAGGAAATCATTCTTCAGGAAAAATGGGCTTTGAAATAGCTAAAACTGCCGCTAACTTAGGCGCAGAAGTTATTTTAATATCAGGGCCTTCATTTCAAAAAGCCACACACTCCCTTATTCATAGAGTAGATGTAAAATCAGCAGAAGATATGTACCAAGCATGTCATACCTATTACGCTGAGGTTGATGTGGCCATTTTATCAGCAGCAGTGGCAGATTACCGACCAAAAAATGTGGCTAACCAGAAAATAAAAAAGAAGGATACAGCGTTAACTATTGAGTTAGAACCTACAAAAGATATATTAAAATCATTAGGAGAAAACAAAAAACATCAATTATTAGTAGGCTTTGCATTAGAAACCAATAACGAGTTAGAAAATGCTAAAAGTAAAATTGAGCGAAAGAATTTAGATTTAATTGTATTAAATTCATTAAGAGATAAAGGAGCTGGTTTTGCTACAGATACAAATAAAATTACTATTATTGATGCTGATTTTAACCAAAAAGAATTTGAATTAAAGTCTAAAAGTGAGGTGTCTAAAGATATAATTAACGAAATAATACATAAGTTACATGCGTAAGATTTTCTTTCTACTATTTGTATTTACTACAATACTTTCAGTTTCATCACAAGAGTTAAATGCTTTAGTAACTATAAATACAGAAAAAATCCAAAGTTCCAATAAGCAGGTATATACAACACTGCAAAAGGCTTTAACAGAATTTATTAACCAAAAACAGTGGACCAATAAAACGTTTAAAGTACAAGAACGTATTAACTGTGCTTTTACCATTATTGTAAATGAACAGGCAGGAAATAACTTTTCTGCAAGCCTACAAATACAAGCCACACGTCCGGTTTTTAATTCATCGTATGCAACTCCTATTTTAAATATAAACGATACAAACTTTAATTTTAAGTATAACGAGTTTGATCCTTTATTATACACTCCTAACGTTTACGATTCTAATCTAGTGTCAATGATTGCTTTTTACGTATATGTTATTATTGGAGTAGATGCAGACACTTTTGCAGAAAAAGGAGGAGAAGATTATTTTAAGCAAGCTGAAAATGCCATGTTACAAGCGCAATCTAACGGTGAAAGCGGATGGCAAAACCAAATAGGAAAACAAAACAGGTTTGCGTTAATAGATAACCTGTTATCTCCAAAATTTGCTGTTTTGCGTAGTATTTATTACAATTACCATAGAAATGGATTTGACACGTTTGCTACCGAAGCAGATCAGGCAAAAGAAGAGATTGAAAAAAATGTTATTGAATTAGATAAACTACACAACATTACAGTAGGTAACTATATGATTCGAATTTTTTTAGATGCTAAAGCAGATGAAATAGTGAATGTTTTTTCTGACGGAAGGCCGACAAAAAATCAGCAAAAAATGCTAACGGTGTTACAAAAGATAGCCCCTACGTATGAAAATAAATGGGAAAAAATTAAGTAAACTTCCTTGGCATTTAACATAAGTTAATTCAGCCAAAATTCTTACTTTTATTCCTTTCAAAGAGTTAGAATTTGCTTACACATTTATCAATACATAACTATGCGTTAATCAATCAATTATCGATTGATTTTACCAAAGGATTATCTATAATAACCGGAGAAACCGGGGCCGGAAAGTCTATTTTATTAGGAGCTTTAGGATTGGTAATGGGAAATCGTGCAGATTTAACATCCTTAAAAGACACTGAAAAAAAGTGTGTTATAGAAGCTCAATTTTCTATAAAAGGATACGGATTACAAGAAGCTTTTGAAGAATTGGATGTTGATTATGAAGAACAAACCATCATAAGAAGAGAAATTTTACCTTCCGGGAAATCCAGAGCCTTTGTAAATGATACTCCGGTAACCTTATCCGTATTATCTGCTTTAAAAACAAAGTTAATAGATATTCATTCACAGCATCAAACCTTACAGTTGTCTGATGTAGAATTTCAATATGCTATTTTAGATGCACTGGCTAAAAATCAGGCAAAAGTAGCTTCTTACCGAAGAGGACTTAAAAAATATAACTCCTTAAAAAGAGAATTAAAAGAAATGCAAGAAGACGCTCAAAAATCTACCGAGCAATATGAATATAACTTGCATTTATTTAATGAACTGGAAGAAGTAAAATTGCAAGTAGGGGAGCAGGAAACCTTAGAAGAAAAGCTTGAAAAGCTTAACAATATTGAAGAGATAAAACAAAATTTATCAGAAAGCTTGCAATTGGTTATCAGTGAAGAAATAGGCATACAAACCCAGCTTAATTCTTTAGAAAACAGATTGCAAAAAATAAGTTCTTATTCTAAAGAGTATGAAGAGCTACATGCAAGAATAACCAGCGTTAAAATTGAGTTAGATGATATTGTTTCTGAGTTAGAAGAAGAAAATGAAAAGGTAGATTTTAATCCTTACGAAATAGAAGAACTCAATGATCGTTTACAACTGATTTATAACCTGCAAAAAAAGCATACGGTTTCAACTATTGAAGAATTGCAACACATTCATGCCGAATTAGCAGAAAAAGTAGCGCAAGTTGAAGGGGCCGGAGAGCAAATAGCAAAGAAAGAAGCCGAAATAAAAGAAGTTGAAGGAAAATTAGATGAATTAGCCGGTACTATCACTGCCGGAAGGCAAAAAGCAATTCCAGTACTTCAAAAAGACTTAATGTATTTACTGTCGGAATTAGGAATGTCTAATGCACAGTTTTTAATTGAAGTTACACCCAACGAACATTTTACGACCAACGGAAAAGATGAACTTACCTTTTTATTTTCAGCCAATAAAGGAGGTAACTTTGGTGAGTTAAAAAAGGTAGCATCCGGAGGAGAATTATCAAGAATCATGTTGTCTATTAAAAATATTCTTTCTAAAAATATACAGCTACCAACTATTATTTTTGATGAAATAGATACAGGAGTTTCAGGAGAGGTGTCTAATAAAATTGCCGCTATTATGAACGATATGGGAAGTAACATGCAGGTAATAACCATTACACATTTACCTCAAATAGCCTCAAGAGGACAGCAACACTACAAAGTATATAAAGGAGAAGAAAACGGAGTAACTACCTCTAACCTTAAACTATTAACGTATGATGAAAGAGTTGCTGAAATTGCTGAAATGTTAAGCGGAAAAGATTTTTCAGAAAGTGCATTACTACATGCCAAAGAATTATTAAACTAAAAATAAAAGCTATGAGTGAAGATAAAGCAGAAAATTTATTTTATGAGGCCGACCAGCTAATTGAAGAAAATAAAATTACAGAAGCTAAAGAGCTCCTATTGGAACTTTTAAGTGAGTTTCCTGATTACGGCAGAGCACACAATCATTTAGGTTGGATGTATAATGTGAAGTTTAATAATTTTACCAAAGCTAAAACACATTTTGAGTTAGCTCTTAAATATGCTCCGGATTATTACGCAGTATATGCTAATTATGCATATCTGTTAATAGATATGAACCTTTATGATGAAATGATTACCTTTGGCACGAAAGCTATTAATAGTACAATAGCTGATAAGGCTACCATTTATAATAAAATGGCACAAGCATATGAGTTAAAAGGTAATTTTATGTTGGCCTATAAACACTATAAATTAGCTGTAAAGAAAACACTAAATAATAAATTTTTAGACGAACTGTATGCATCTGTAAACAGAGTAAGAGGAAAGATGAGTTTGTTGCAAAAATTAAAATTAATAAACGAATAAAACAAATAACTAGAACATGTATAATTTATTAAAAGGTAAAAAAGGAATTATTTTTGGAGCTTTAAATGAGCATTCAATAGCATGGAAAGTAGCTGAAAGAGCTCATGAAGAAGGAGCTGAATTCGTATTAACCAATGCGCCTATTGCAATGCGTATGGGAGAAATTAAAGCCTTAGCTGAAAAAACAGGTTCACAAGTAATTCCGGCTGATGCAACTTCTATGGATGATTTAAACAACTTAGTTGAAAAATCAATGGAAATTTTAGGAGGTAAAATTGATTTTGTTTTACACTCTATCGGTATGTCTGTTAACGTGCGTAAAGGAATTCATTATACAAACTCTAATTACGATTTTACACAAAAAGGAGCAGATGTTTCAGCATTATCGTTTCATAAAACCATGAATGTGTTGTATAATAAAAATGCAATGAACGAGTGGGGAAGTATTGTAGCTTTAACCTATATGGCAGCACAAAGAGTATTTCCTGATTATAATGATATGGCAGATAATAAAGCCTATTTAGAGTCTATTGCTCGTAGTTTCGGGTATTTCTTCGGACGTGACCATAAAGTACGTGTAAACACCATTTCTCAATCACCAACTCCAACAACAGCCGGAAGTGGAGTAAAAGGATTTGACGGATTTATTTCGTATGCAGATAAAATGTCACCATTAGGAAATGCGACTGCGTTAGAATGTGCAGACTATACCATTTCGTTATTCTCTGACTTAACAAAAAAGGTAACGTTACAAAATTTATTCCATGATGGCGGATTCTCAAATATGGGAGTAAGTGACGCTGTAATGAGTAAATTTACAGAAGAATAAATAACTTCAATACCAAGAATAATACAATAAGATAAAATGCAAATCCTTAGATTTGCATTTTTTATTGGAAAATAGTTTACCATGAACCGTATTTTAATAACAGAACAAGCCTTAGCATCTTTAAGAAAAGAGTTAAAAGAACATGAATTGTACACTTTATTAAAAGATATTAAAGATGTGCAACTATTTATGGAAGAGCATGTTTTTGCTGTATGGGATTTTATGTCTTTACTAAAAGCATTACAACAAAAATTAACCTGTGTAAAGGTGCCTTGGGTACCAGTGTTAAATGCTAAAACGGCTCGTTTTATCAATGAAATAGTACTGGGAGAAGAAACCGATATAAATGAATTAGGAGAGCCTAAAAGCCATTTTGAAATGTATATAGATGCTATGCAACAAACACAAGCAAATACCTCAGAAATAGCAGCTTTTATCTCTAAAGTTATTGATGGAGATGATATTAACGATATCTTAAATACGCTTTCTATAGCTCCGGAAACTAAAGATTTTGTTTCATTTACCTTTGAAATAATTCATACCCAACAACCTCATATTATAGCTTCCGGTTTTACCTTTGGTAGAGAAGATGTAATACCGGATATGTTTTTAGAAATTGTAAAACGTACAGAAGCCAAAGAAAAGGTAGATTACGGTAAACTTACCTATTATTTAAACCGACATATTGAATTAGATGGTGATGAGCACGGACCTTTATCTTTACAAATGATAGAAGAGTTATGCGGAACCGATGAGCAAAAATGGAACGATGTGCTGTATTATGCAAAAGCTTCTTTAGAAAAAAGAATTAATCTTTGGAACGGAATAGCCAAAAGAATAAAAACAGCGCAAGAGAGTCAAATTATAGCTTAGAAAATAACAATGAGTGTATCATTATCAATTATAGTACCTGTTTACAATAGACCTAATGAAATTGATGAGCTGTTAGAAAGTCTTACCAAACAAGATTATAAGCAAGCCTATGAAATTGTAATTGTTGAAGATGGTTCTAGTGAATCTTCAGAAGACATTGTTAAGAATTACCAAAATCAATTGGCAATCACTTACCTGTATAAACAAAATTCAGGTCCCGGTGATTCCAGAAACTACGGTATGAAAAAAGCTGCCGGGAACTACTTTATTATTTTAGATTCTGATGTTATTCTACCACCTCAATACCTATCAACCATAGCCGCATTTTTAGAAAAAAACTATGTAGATTGTTTTGGTGGGGCAGATGCGGCACATGAAAGTTTCACTCCCTTGCAAAAAGCAATTAACTACGTAATGACTTCCTTTTTTACCACCGGAGGTATCAGAGGAGGAAAAACCAAAGTTCAGAAATTTGAACCCCGTAGTTTTAATATGGGAATCTCTAAGAAAGCCTTTGAATTAACGCAAGGCTTTTCAAGAATACACCCGGGAGAAGATCCTGATTTATCTCAAAGAATTGTAAAGGCAGGTTTTAAAACCACTTTTTTACCCAATGCCCATGTATATCATAAGCGAAGAATTTCTTGGGATAAGTTTTATACACAGGTAAAAAAGTTTGGTACCGTTAGGCCTATACTTACCCGTTGGCATCCGGAAACTAAAAAAATTACCTTTTGGTTTCCTACGCTGTTTGTACTGTTCACAGTAGCCTCAGTTCTTGGAGCTATTATTAGTAGAAATATGATGTATTTGTATCCGTTATTGGCGTATTTGGGCATGTTATTTATACATTCAACTATATTAAATAAAAGTATCAAAGTAGGCGCATTATCAATATACGCTGTATGTATTCAGTTTTTTGGTTACGGAATCGCCTTTTTACAATCTACCTTTTATATTCGAGTATTAAAAAGAAACCCGGAAGAGCACTACCCAACGTATTTTTTCAAAAAGAATTAGTTATAAGAATTATGGGGTGTACGACAAATTTCCGTTTTTAAAAACAAGACCGTCACTGCGAAGCAAAAGCTTTTGCTTTGGCAGTCTCTTTTTATCAAGAGATTACTTCAGTCGTTACTACTCCTTCGTAATGACCGAAAGGAAATTTGTCGTACATCCGAATTATGAATTATGAATTATCAATTTGGTAATCTCTATTGTTCATTGATTACAGAACACTGATAATTGAACATTGATTATTGACACCTGAATATTGATAATTGTTTTATAGTTCTTATTTTTGGTGAAAATAATTCTACATTGAAAAAAATATTAGTTACCGGAGGAGCTGGTTTTATAGGTTCACACTTATGTGAGCGACTATTGCATGAGGGAAATGAAGTAATTTGTTTAGACAATTATTTTACAGGAAGTAAGAAAAATATTTTGCACTTGATGGACAATCCTTTTTTTGAGTTAGTTCGTCATGATGTTACCGAGCCCTATTATGCAGAAATTGATGAGATATACAATTTAGCATGCCCGGCATCTCCCATACATTATCAGTATGATCCTATAAAAACGATCAAAACGTCGGTAGTAGGAGCTACCAATATGTTAGGATTGGCAAAGCGTGTAAATGCTAAAATATTACAAGCCTCTACCAGTGAAGTGTATGGCGACCCAAAAATACACCCGCAACCGGAAAGCTATTGGGGAAATGTAAACCCTATTGGTTTGCGTTCTTGTTATGATGAAGGAAAACGTTGTGCAGAATCATTATTCATCAACTACCACAAACAAAACAACGTTCGTATTAAAATCATACGTATTTTTAATACCTACGGTACCCGTATGAATACGAATGATGGTAGAGTAATCTCAAACTTTATAGTACAAGCCTTAAAGGGGGAAGATATAACCATTTACGGTAATGGATTACAAACCCGAAGTTTCCAGTATGTAGATGATTTAATTGAAGGAATGGTACGAATGATGCATACTCCTGAGTCAATTACAGGCCCTGTAAACATTGGAAATCCGTTAGAATATTCTATGCTAGAACTGGCAAATGAGGTTATAAGGCTGACCAATTCTTCGTCAAAAATTATTTTTAAACCTTTACCGGAAGACGACCCAATGCAACGCCAACCGGATATTACTTTGGCAAAACAACTATTGAATGATTGGCAACCTAAAGTGGGTTTAGAAGAAGGACTAACCAAAGTAATTGCTTATTTTGATAAGGTGTTGGGGGAGTAGAAAAGTTAAGAGTAATTCATTATAGAAGTTATAAAAACAATTTTTGTTTATGAAGAATACCAAAAATAAACATGAGAACTATGAAATTCTAAATTTGTTAGGATATGGTTTAGCTAAGTTTGATAACAGTTTTATTGAGCAATTTGGATATAAGTATAAAGATTCTTTTTACAAGTATTTTGTTGAGATAGGTATTGCAGAAACTACAGGAGTAGTAAAAAATAGAATGGATTTATTTGATCCCTTTTTTCCAAATAAAAGAAAAGGATGGTGGCAAAAAGGAGATGTTTATCTTCATAGAAAATTAGTAATCGATAGTTTGTTCGGTAATGAAGATGTTATAGGATTTTCCAATATTGTAAAATTGTTTTTAAAGGAAAAATATAAGGTAAAAGGTATAATTGATTCGGTAAAGCCAATTATGAAATCTCGATATAAAAAAATCCAAGAAACAGGATTAGAGGCAGAGTTGTATTTTATCAACAATTATAATTCACTAGATATTTTTAAAGATGGAAAACTCTTTGACGCAAGATTATATGGTGATGGATATGATTTCCAATTAGATGTAGAAGAAAAATCTTTTCTGATAGAGATTAAAGGAATTAGAGAACAAAAGGGACGATTTAGATTAACTGAAAAAGAATATATTAAAGCTAATGAGTACAAAACTGATTATATTATTACTTTGGTTTTGAATTTAAATGATATTCCAAGGTTTTTAACTATTGAAAATCCAATTAATAATCTAAAGTTCAAAGAAGTAATAAAAAGTACAGGAGTTACGAAAGAGTATTATATAACTTCTGATATCAGTTAAATAAATATAATATAAATGGGAAATATATTTTATCAAGAGGTAAAGACTGTTTTAGAACCTCCGATTGTTTTGAATTTTATTGATTTTTTAAATTGTCCAGTTTGTAATGATGAAATAAATGTTTACAATTTAATTGTTAATCAAGGAGATTCTATATGTTGTGAAAATTGTGAAACTATTGTGAAATTTAATATTCTAAGACTAGAAAATTAAAATAAGTTGAATTTAATATAATGCAAAAAGTGAATTTTCTAATTTTTATTTAAAAAGATTATATTTTTAATCCTTGATTATTGTTTTGATACTTATAAAATAAAAAGAATCTATTATATAGGATGTAGTATAAATAATTGTTATTAATTGATTTTTTATGTTTAAAGGGGAGTGTGAATTAAACTCTTTCTGGTTATTTTTAAGGAACGTAAGGAGGTTACACGTGAATGGTTAGAAAAAAAAGGAACTGACTCTGTTCGTTTATGGAGATTGAAAGATAATTATTCAATTATAAATATTGATTTTGCTCCTGTTGGTGCCTTTGAGGCATTTATGAAAAATGAGCCATTAGATAGGGTTGATGAATAATTTCTAAAAAGAATATACAGACTGTATTAATACCACTTTTAGAAATCCCCTAAAACTTTCCACCCATGGCAGGACGGTTTCGGGAACAGCCAAGAGCTTCCCACCCATGGTAGCACAGTTTCGGGAACCACCGAAAGATTCCTGACCACGTCAGCACCGTTTCGGGAACAGCCGAAAGCTTCCCACCGGTGGCAGGGCGGTTTCGGGAACCGCCGAGAGCTTCCCACCCGTGGCAGGACGGTTTCGGGAACTGCCGAAAGCTTCCCACCGGTGGCAGGACGGTTTCGGGGAATGCCAAAAGCTTCCCACCCGTGGTAGGATGGTTTCGGGGAATGCCGAGAGCTTCCCACCCGTGGCAGGACGGTTTCGGGAACCGCCGAGAGTTTCCCACCCGTGGCAGGACGGTTTTGGGCCTCGATTGCACTCGACTACACACTTTATTGAATAGTTTCATTCTCTACACAAAAAAAACACCGCTTCTGCGGTGTTAGGTCTTGAAAAAGTATGATTAACTAAAAGTTTTTGTAAAAAAGTATATCAGTCTTTGTGTAAAATAAGGTCAAGAATCTGATGTACATAATTTTAAGAATGTATAATTCGTAATTAAAAATTATATTATTCCGATTCAGAAGGAGCTTCTGTAGTTGGTTCTTCTGTAGTATCGGTAGGTGTACCGGTGCTTACGGTATTTCTTAATACAGAAGCATTGTATTGCTCTGTTAAGGTATTCCATTCATTGGCAACGGTGGTAAAAAGAGCGGCATTATCTTGTGCGTCTTCTATAGCAATCGTACCTCTGGCTACAAATAAATCTTTTAACAACTTAAACTCGTTAGTAGCCTGTATACGAATTTCAGCAACCAATCCGTCTTGTTCTGTAGATAAATCTTGTGCACGTAACACATATTTTTCATTAAAAGACGTATTTAAGTTTTTTAATTGCGCTACCCAATCGGTAAGTCCTAATTGAGTTACCTGTGGAGCTAAATCCGTTTCTAAATCATTAATAATAGCATTTAAGGTAGCCGTTTCTTCTTGGTAGCGTAATGCTTGGATTTTAGTTCCATACGTAGCTAGTTTATCGGCTATTAAAAAAGCAGCATTTTTTAAGCTATCATCAAAATGATTACTTGCCCAAGTTTCTACCGTAAGTTTTAACCCTATATAACTAGAATCACGTTGTGCATCCAGTTCAGCTATTTGAGGAGTTAACTCACTACCTTTTACTTGTTGCCAATTGGTTTTAAAGCTATCCATAGTAGTGGCTAAAGCACTTCGTTGATTGGCTATTTGTAAAGTAGTAGCTCTGTCTTCAGTTATAATTTCAAGTACATTGTAAAAGTACTGTGCTACATCGCCTTTGCGATATTTCTCTAAAATAGGAGTGATAATTTTCATAGTAATATGATTTTTGCTTTTTCAAGACGCTACAAAGTACATATTATTCTTTGAAAATCAGTAGGTTGTTTTCGTGGTAGGTGTTAAAGTTTTTATAAATAGTTGCCGTAGGCTACTAAATAAGGTGTTAAAAGAGTTAAGAGTAAAAGATAACAAGTATATATACAGAAGTAACTAAGAATTATAGTAAAAAAAGTATATTTTTGAAAAATAGTATAAAAAAGATGTACGACCAATTTCCTTTTGGGTTATTACAAAGAAGTGGTAACGACTAAAGTAATCTCTGGATAAAAAGAGACTGCCACAGCAAAAGTGTTTGCTTCGCAGTGACGGTCTTATTTTTAAAAATGAAAATTGGGTGTACACCCTAATAAAGATTTAAACTTATAGCCATGATGAATACCGATATTTTAAAATTATATAAACAACTGGATGATATGGAGCAAACCAAGGAAATAAACCAGTTAAAAAATCAGATAAAAGAAACTTTATACCAAAACCTTAGAATGCATTTTCTTGAATTAAGTAGTATAGGACGAGTGATTGGGTATGATGAACTTCAAGAAGAATTAAAAAAAGCTATAGAACTTTTAGAACTTCAAAAGTAATAATGTGATTTATAATTAGAACTAACAAAATTCCCTGTTTAAGCTAGCCTAAACAGGGAATTTTTATTATGTGGCGGAAATAGCTATTAGTTCTCAGGATTTAAAACTCCTAAAATATATCCGTTAGTTAAATATTTCTTTGCTACTTTTTGAATGTCTTTTACGGTAAGCGCGTTTACTCTGTTTTCAAATGTTGATACATCTGTAGGGTTGTTACCATAAAAGTCAATGTTTCTAAGCGTGCGTAACCAAAAACGATTCTTCTTTAAATCCTCTTTGTAATCTGCTATCATTGCTTTTTTAGCTTTAGATAAATCCTCTTCTGTAGGTCCGTTTTTTACTATAGAAGCAACTTCGTTTACAGAAATAGTCTTTAATTTTTCTACATTTTCAGGAGCACAAGGAAATGAAATAGTAAAATTATACCAACCATAAGGTAGTTTAGAAATGGTACCACGTGTTCTTGAAGAATATACACCACCTTCTTGTTCACGTAGTTTTTCAGTAAGCTTAATACTTACAATATCACCTAAACTGCTAAAAGCTAAAGCTTCTTTATCGTCATAGTCAGCATTTCCTTGGTAAATAATTTGAACACTACTTTTAGGATCTTTTCCTTTAGCTACAGTTTTAGAGTGTGAACCTGATAAAGGTCTGAAATCATGTACTTTGAAAGTCTCTTTTGAGTTTTTACCCGGTAAACTTGCTAAATAAGTACTAGAAAACTCTTGTAACTTAGTTTCATCTATATTACCTACGAAATAGAAATGAAAATCTCCGGCATCTGCAAAACGCTCTTGGTATTTTTTGTACGCTAAATTATAATCTGCTTTTTCATAAGCTTCAGGTGAAGGGAACCCTGAATAACGAGGATTTCCATGATTCATATAATCACCCATTTCTTTTTGAAAGTAAAAATTAGGACTTGCCAATAAGTTACCTAAGAAACTTTTTTGTTTGTTTACATACGAAGCAAATGCTTTTTCATCTTTGTTTAATGAGGTAAAGTATAAATGTACCATTTGGAATAAATCTTCCAGGTTTTTTGGCGTAGTAGCTCCTCTAAATCCTTCACTTAAACCGGAAATATAAGGACTTACATTTACAATTTTACCGGATAACATTTTAGATAAATCAACTTTTGAATAGCCGTTAATCCCCGCTTCATTTAAAGCACCGTTAGCAAAGGCAGTTGCTTTTAAATCGGCATCAGAGTACAACGAGTTTCCTCCAAAACTAAAGGCATCAAATAAAATCTCATCGTTTTTAAAATCGGTTTTTTTGTAGGTTACTTTGGCACCGTTGCTTAACGTTAAAGTAGTGGTGCCTAATTGGGCATTTTTAGACGTAGCAACAATAGAACCCGGAGCAGGTGTTTTTGCCATTAAAGAGGTAGCTACCACCTTATCTTCATAAGGTTTTAATTCCTTTTGTTTTACCCCGTTTAAAGCATTGATAACTTGTTCTTTAGTAACTACTTTTTTAGGTCCGGTAATTACAACCACTCGGTTATCGTCATGTAAGTAACTGTTGATTAATTTATTTACCTCTTCTAAAGTAATGGTAGGTAACAATCTTAAGTGTGCTTTGTATTCCCAATCGATACTAGGTATAGGACTTTGCTCTAAAAAATTATTAATATACGCCCCCACAATTCTTCCGGACTCTCTTTTGTCTTTATCTTTAAATGCTTTTTCTATTCTGGCTACAATGTTCTTTTTAGCTCTTTCAAACTCTCCTTCCTGAAAACCATAACGTTTTACTCGTTCACTTTCTTCTAATAAAGCTTCTAAACCTCTTAACTGTCCGTCAGCACTTGTACCTGCGGTAGACTGATAGGCATTTTTATCTCTGGCCAACGTACCACCATGATAACTGAAACCATATACAAAAGGAGGGTTTTCACTATTACGTAACTCATCTAATCGGTTATTAAGCATTTGAGAAAATAACGACTCAATGATTGACTGTCTGTAATCGCGAATAGATACTTCCGGTTGCGCATTGTCGTGATCTTTATATAGTAATTGAACTCTTGAAAAAGGAGCTTCTTTATCGGCTTCAATAGCAATAAAAGTTTCCTGATGGTTTTTCATAGGAGCTACTTTTCGTTCTCTAGGTTTATGAGCAGCAGGAATTTTTTCAAAATGATCTTTTATTTTTTGCTCTAAAGTGGCTACATCTACATCACCTACTGCAATAACCGCCATTAAATCCGGACGATACCAATCTTTGTAAAAACGTCTTAAACTTTCATGTTTAAAAGTTTTAAGGTTATGTTCTGTACCAATAGGTAATCTTTCTGCATACTTTGATCCGTGCATAATAACCGGAAGGTATTTTTCTAGCATTCTGCTATCGGCACCTCTACGAGAGCGGTACTCTTCCAGTACAACACCGCGTTCATCATCAATATCTTTACCGGTAAGTAAAGCACCATGCGCCCAGTCTTCAATAATTTGGAAACCTTTTTCTAATTTAGTTTCATCATCACTAGGAATAGGTAAGATATAAACCGTTTGATCAAAACCGGTATAGGCATTTAGGTGCGCTCCGAATTTTACTCCGATAGATTGTAAATAATCTACCAATTCATTCTTCTTAAAGTTTTTAGTTCCGTTAAAGTTCATGTGTTCCATGAAGTGTGCTAACCCTAATTGGTCATCATCTTCTAAAATAGAACCGGCATTAATAGCCAATCGAAGTTCTACTTTATTGGCAGGTTTTGGGTTCTGTTGTATATAGTAGGTTAACCCATTAGATAGTTTTCCTATTTTAACAGAAGGGTCGGTAGGAATTTCCATAGAAGCTAAACTTCCTTTCTGAGGAGAAGCAGGCTTTGTTTGCTGATTTTGTGCGGTTAAGGAAATGCTTGCAGCAATGGAAATTGCTAAAAAAAGTTTTTTCATAGTACTTAAATATTTGATTTCTAGGCGAAGTTAACAATATACAGGTTAATAACTAATGTTTTAGTTGTAAAAAACTGTTAAAAAATAAAGCTCTCGTTTATAGAGAGCTTTTAAAAATAGTAGTTATATAATTTCTTTAATAGTTTCCGGTGGGCGGCCAATAACCGCTTTTTTACCGTTAATTACAATAGGACGCTCTATAAGTTTAGGGTTTTCAATCATCGCCTCAATAACTTCATCATCAGAAAGATTTTTATCTTTATAAGCATCTTTCCAGATTTGCTCGTTCTTTCTAACCAACTCAATAGGAGCAATACCAAGCAACTTAATAATATCTTTTAACTCCTCTTTATTGGGAGGGGTTTGCAAATAGTTGATGATTTCAAAATCTTTTCCGGAATTTTCAAGAATTTCAACACCGCATCTGGATTTACTACATCTGTTATTGTGAAATATTTTAATCATTACGCTAAGGTTTTCAGTTTAAAAATTAAGAGTTTTCTTTTTCCTTTTGCCCCATCATCATTAAATAAGCTTTTAAAAACGGGTTAATCTCACCATTCATAACTGCATCTACATTTCCGGTTTCATGGGTTGTTCTAACATCTTTTACCAATTTATAAGGATGCATAACATAATTACGAATTTGGCTTCCCCATTCATTTTTTAATTTATTAGCCTCAATATCTGCACGAGCCGCTAAACGTTTTTGAAGCTCAATTTCATATAACTGAGATTTTAACATTTGTAAAGCGGTAGCCCTGTTATCATGCTGTGAACGTGAAATAGAACACTGAATTTGAATTCCGGTTGGTTTGTGGTATAACTGAACTTTTGTTTCTACTTTGTTTACGTTCTGACCACCGGCACCACTAGAACGAGCTGTTGTTATTTCAATATCAGCAGGGTTAATATCAATTTCAATAGAATCGTCTGCTACCGGATATACATATACGGAAGAGAATGAGGTGTGACGTTTAGCATTGCTATCAAAAGGAGAAATACGCACCAATCTATGCACACCGTTTTCACCTTTTAACCAACCAAAAGCGTAATCACCTTCAAACTCAAGAGTTACTGTTTTTATACCGGCTACATCACCTTCCTGGTAGTTTAAGGTTTTTATTTTGTACCCTTGTTTCTCTGCCCACATAGAGTACATACGCATTAACATTTCTGTCCAATCACAACTTTCTGTTCCTCCGGCTCCGGCAGTTATTTGAATAACGGCACTTAGGTTGTCACCTTCTTCAGAAAGCATATTTTTAAACTCCGTATCTTCAAGATAAGAAATGGTTTTTTGGTAATGCTCCTCAACTTCCTCTTCGGCAACATCACCTTCCTTATAAAAATCATATAAAACCGAAAGATCTTCATTTAAAGTAACAATAGCATTGTAATCGTCTACCCATTTTTTCTTAAACCTCAGAGATTTCATCACACTCTCTGCCTCTTTAGGGTGGTTCCAAAAATCTGGGTCGGCAGTTTTTTCTTCTTCGTTAGAAATTTCAATGAGTTTTTTATCTATTTCTAAGTATTCTTTCAGCTTTTTTACGCGGTCTGATATATTTTTTAAATGTTCTTGTGTAATCATAATTGACACAAAAATAAGTTAAAATTTAGGATTGAACAGAGAAGCTGTAAAAATAAGCAAGAGTATTTTTCTATTTTTATGGAAATATTTTAAATATTGAAGGGAGCTTGCGACTATCAAAAGCAATAAAAACAAACACATGAAAAAACTAACCATTTATATTCTTTTTCTAGGATTTTCTATACCCGGTTTTTCACAATTTTTAAAAGGAAAAGAAGGAATTACCAAATACCAAGGCTATTTTAATTTTTATTATGATGAAACTTCTGATAAACTATTTTTAGAAGTAAATAAACTAAATACAGAGTTTTTGTATGTTCATTCATTGTCAGAAGGACTCGGATCTAATGATATAGGTTTAGACAGAGGACAGTTGGGAGACGGAGTAGTGGTAAAATTTACAAAGGCAGGAAATAAGTTATTATTAATACAACCCAACCAAAATTACAGGGCAGTTACCCGTAATGAAGAAGAGAGAAAATCTGTTGAAGAAGCCTTTGCTAAATCGGTACTATACGGGTTTATTATTAAAGAAACGTATAACGGTGTGTATTTGGTTGATGCAACTGATTTTTTTATGAAAGATGCACACGGAGTGGCTAACAGATTATCACAAAGTCAGCAAGGAAATTATCAGTTAGATAAAACCAAAAGTGCTATACATTTAGAAAGAACCAAAGCTTTTCCGAAGAATGTTGAATTTGATGTAATGCTCACATTTAAAGGAAAGCCTAAAGGAAATGAAGTGGCAAGTGTAGCCCCGAATGCTTCATTAGTAACGGTACATCAACACCATTCGTTTGTTGAATTACCGGATAATGGTTATACACCAAGAAAATACGATCCTCGTTGTGGTTCATGGCAAATGACCTATATGGACTATGCCACGCCTGTAAATGAGCCTATACAAAAACGATTTATTTATCGTCATAGGTTAGAAAAGAAAAACCCTGAAGCTACACTTAGTGAGGCTAAAGAACCTATTGTTTATTATTTAGACAGAGGAACACCGGAGCCTATCAGATCAGCTTTACTGGAAGGAGGTAGCTGGTGGAATCAGGCTTTTGAAGCTGCGGGATATAAGAATGCTTTTCAGGTTGCAATGTTACCTGAAGGTGCTGATCCTTTAGATGTGCGTTACAATATGATTCAATGGGTACATCGTTCTACTCGTGGTTGGAGTTACGGAGGAAGTATTTCAGATCCGAGAACGGGTGAGATTATTAAAGGACATGTAAGTTTAGGCTCTTTGCGTATCCGACAAGATTTTTTAATAGCACAAGCACTGCAGGCTCCTTATACAAATGCTACGGCAAATGAAACGGTTGCTTTGGAAATGGCTTTGGCAAGAATCAGGCAGTTGTCTGCTCATGAAATAGGTCACACATTAGGGTTTGCGCATAATTTTGCTGCGAGTACTCATAACAGAGCTTCTGTGATGGATTATCCACATCCTAAACTAACAATTAAGAACAATAAAATTGACTTTACCCAAGCCTATGATACGCAAATAGGAGAATGGGATAAAGTAACGGTAGCCTACGCATACCAAGACTTCCCAAAACATAAAAAAGAAGAAAAAGAACTTAATCAAATTCTTGAAAATGCTTTTGCTAAAGGATTGCGTTTTATTACAGATGAAGATGCACGACCTAAAGGAAGTGCTCATGCCTATGCCCATTTATGGGATAATGGAGAAAATATAGTAGAGGAACTTGAAAATATTTTACGCATAAGAAAACTGGCTATTCAAAATTTTTCAATAGACAATATTAAATACAATGAGCCTTACTCTGTTTTAGAAGATGTGTTTGTTCCTTTGTACTTTTTTCATCGTTACCAAACAGAAGCTGTTTCAAAGCTTATTGGTGGTTTAGATTATACCTATGCTGTTAAAGGACAGAAAGAATTGGTGGTTAAAAATATAGAAGGAGCTATAGAACGAAAAGCATTACAGGTATTGTTAAAAACATTGGATGTACATGAAATAGCAATTCCTAAAAATAAGCTAGGTTTATTTCCTCCTCGTGCGTATGGTTATGCCAGAACCAGAGAAAGTTTTAAAAGCAAAGTGGGCGTAGCTTTTGATTATTTTGGAGCTGTTGAAACGGCAACCGAGTTTACACTTGACTTTTTACTGCATCCTGAAAGAATAAACAGATTGATACTATATAAAAGTGTAGATAAAAATCAATTAGGAGCTGAAGAGCTTTTTAAAGAACTGATTAAAACAACGTTTGATAAAAAATATGAAGATGGGTATTTACAAGGACTTCATGAAATAGTAAAAAAAGAAACATTAGAAGCTATATTTTCATTAGCGTCAGATGATTCAATATATCCTCAGGCAAAAGCTATTGTTGATGAAACGATTAATGAAATAGCTTTAAAAGCCGCTAAAAAATTAACAACTACAGATATGCTTTATGTGAAAATGATTACAGATTATAAAAAAAATCCTAAAGATTTTAAAAGAGAAAAAGCACCAAAAATACCAGATGGTTCTCCTATAGGAACCCTTAATTAATTTATTTAAATACACTATTTTTATATGAATTTACAAAAAGAAAGAAAACAGCTGTGTTTATCAACTTTTTGTAAAATGATAAAATTTTAAACTCAATGAAAATTAATTTAATAAGTGACACGGTTACCAAACCAACTGAAGGAATGTTAAAAGCCATGATGAATGCTGAAGTTGGTGATGATGTTTTTAAAGCCGACCCAACAGTTAATGCATTACAAGAAAAAGCAGCGGCTATGTTTGGAATGGAAGATGCGTTGTTTTTTCCTTCCGGAACTATGGCAAATCAAACGGCTATAAAAATTCATACACATCCGGGAGATAGAATGTTTTGTGATAAATGGGCGCATGTATATAATTATGAAGGAGGTGGAGCAGCTTTTAATGCCGGTGTAACTTCGTGTTTAATTGATGGTAGTAGAGGGATGTTTACAGCTACTCAATTGGAAAGTTTGGTAACAGGAAGGAATGATATTCACACCCCTTTTAATAGATTGGTGTGTATTGAGAATACCACAAATAAAGGTGGTGGTGCGTGTTGGGATTTTGAGGAACTGGTTAAAATAAAAGAGGTAGCTGAAAGAAATGAGTTAGCATATCATTTAGACGGAGCTAGGTTATTTAATGCTTTAGTAGCTAAAAATGAAACCCCTAAACAATATGGTGAATTGTTCGATACCATTTCTATTTGCCTGTCTAAAGGATTAGGAGCTCCGGTAGGCTCTATTTTATTAGGAAGCAAAAAGCATATAGAACAAGCGTTAAGAGTTAGAAAATTGTTTGGAGGCGGAATGAGACAAGCAGGATATTTAGCTGCAGCAGGAATATACGCGTTAGATCATCATGTAGAAAGACTAGCAGAAGACCATTTGAAAGCTAAAAAAATTGGAGAAGTTTTAGAAACGTGTTCTTATGTTAAAAAAGTTGAACCTATTGAAACAAACATTATTATTTTTTATGTAAAGGATACTATTAACCCCGATGAGTTTATGAAAAAAATGGCAGCAAAAAATATTTTGCTAATCTCAATGGGAGAGGGAAAGCTAAGAATAGTAACGCATTTAGATTTTACAGAGGAAATGCTAACAACGTTGATAAAAGAATTAAAAGAATATTAGATAATAACTAAAAAGAGAGCAGTTTTTTAACTGCTCTCTTTTTGTTTTAGTTTAACTCGTCTAATTTGGCTAGGTCTTTATAATTCTTGTTAAGTTTTCTAAGAAGAATTCCGTATAATAATTGATATACTAGCCATAAAAAACCTATAAATAAAGCTCCTAAAAATAACGCAGCAATTACCGTTATTACAATGCTTTTTGTGCTTAAATGTGACATTTGAATATTAACAGTTGCTATGATAACTGTTACGAGTGTTATAAAAGCGTAAAACAAGTTTAAGAAGATATAGTTTCTAACTGTTTTTCTTGTTTTTAAAATTTTGTTCATCAACTCCTTGGTTGTATCGGTAGAAGAAATACTTCTGTAATTCTTATAAAACAGATAGATAAAAACAACAATAATTGGGTATAAAATGATTTGAGAATACAAAGCGTAATTTTCAATGCCAAGTTTTTTATAATTATTGTTTAATTCATCTAAGTCACAAAATAAATACATAGTAAAAGGAACTATAAGCTCTAATAAGCCAATAATAAAGATCCACTTTACAATAGAAGATGATTTTGAACGGGACATTTTATAAATATCAGCTTTAGATACCTTATTTGTATCATCTGGCTGGCTATCCCATACTTTTTTATATTTATCTAATGCGTCCATACGGCTGTTACGGGGTCAATATTTTTTTTAATTTATCTTTTGCTCTATTCATCTTTACTCTGGCATTTACCTCACTAATACCTAAAGTGTCGGCAATATCTTTGTACGATTTATCTTCCAGATATAAAAAGATGAGCGCTTTATCAATATCACTTAATTTATGTATAGCTTTATATAAATCTTTTAATTGCTGTTCTTCAGTATCATCATACTCATTAGACTGTATTTTGTAAGCAAAGTCACTAATGTCTTGTGTTTTTACAGCCTTGGTTGATTTTCTATATAAAGAAATAGCGGTATTTAAAGCTACTCTGTACATCCAAGTACTAAACTTGGCATCTCCTCTAAACTTATCATAGTTTTTCCAAAGTTGGATGGTTATTTCCTGAAACAAATCATTATGAGCATCAGGGTTTGTAGTGTATATTCTACATACTTTATGCACAATATTTTGATTGGTTTCAAAATCTGTTAAAAATCTATTTTCGAGTTCCTTTTGCACTAAGTTTAGTTCCAGTTGACAATAAATAAGTAGCTCAAAAATAAAAAACGTTACATGATAACCTATTTTTTTTTCGATTTTCTTAAGAAGTAACAATTCATCTTTAAAAAAATACAATTCGGTTCCTTTTAATTTAAAAGTTAACAGTACTGAAAGATATTTGCTGTGTAATTAATTTTAAAAATAGATAACCAATGAAACTTTTAGTAAACACCTTTGTATTGATTGCTTTTTTAGCTGTAAAAATGGTTTCGGCACAAAGTCAATCCATAACAGTAGAAGTTGTTAATGCTACCTCAGATACCGGAACGGTAAATTTTGCTTTATATGATAAAGAAGGTTTTTTAATGAAACCTCTTCAAAGTAAATCTTCTAAAATTTCTCAAGGAAAGAGTTTAGTAGTATTTGAAAATGTACTACCGGGTGAGTATGCCGTTGTTTGTTATCATGACAAAAATGAAAATAAAAAAATGGATTTTCAACCCAACGGGATGCCGTTAGAGGATTATGGAGCTTCAAATAATGTTATGAATTTTGGCCCTCCGGTATATATGGATGCAAAGTTTACGGTTGTTAATAAAGATGTATCTTTAGAAATTAGATTTTAAGACTGAATATAATGAATACAGAGAGTACAACTTTTATGGAAAGGTTTAAGAAAGACTTATGGGTTTGTTTAAAAATGACCTTGGTATTCGGAGCTGTTTTTACCATAATTAATCAAGAGTTTTCTATAAAAGGTATAGGGCTTGTGTTTTTATTCTCAGGAATGTATTCGTTTATTTTAGGTATGGGCAATGGTCTTATTAATGATTATTTGAGTTTAAAATGGAGTTGGGTTACCGAAACCAATAAAAGAGCTACGGCGGGTATTATAGCAACTATTGTATATACAATTTTTGCCGTATTACTAATTCATTACATTCAATATATTGTAGTGTTAAAGTATACGATAGGCTCATTTTTTTCAGGAAAATTTATTTGGATTCACTTATTCGCTATTAATTTATCATTAGGAATTGCTTCGTTTTTTCATGCCAAAGATTTTATGTTAGCTTGGAAAAAAGCAGCGGCTAAAGAAACAACTCAACAACAAATTGTAGCTAAAACAGAAACGGCTAAGTTTGAAACCTTAAAAAATCAAATAGATCCACATTTTTTATTTAACAGTTTAAATGTTTTAACCTCTTTAATAGGAGAAAACCCGTATCAGGCAGAAAAGTTTACGACAAAATTATCTAAAGTATATCGTTACGTTTTAGAGCAAAGAAATAAAGAATTGGTTCCTATACAGGAAGAATTACAATTTGCCAGAACCTATATGGAATTGTTACAAATGCGTTTTGAAGATGCGGTAAAGTTTACCATTCCAACAGAAATAAGTAATCCTGATTTAAAAATAGTTCCGCTCTCATTACAGTTATTATTAGAAAATGCTGTAAAACACAATGTGGTTTCTTCTAACAAACCATTAGAAATAAACATTTTTGAGCAAGATGGTTTTTTACAGGTACAAAACACAATTAATCCTAAAGAAGCTATAGGGAAAAGCACAAAAGTAGGTTTACGAAATATAGCTGATAGGTATGGTTTGATAACAGATGAAAGTGTTAAAATAACCAACAATAACAAAACATTTACAGTGAGTTTACCACTGTTAACAAAAACAAAAGATATGAGAATTGACACACAAAATTTAGAAAATAGTAAGTATGTAAAAGCTGTTGAGCGTGTTGAAAAATTAAAAGAGTTTTACCAAAACTTACTATCATATTGTTTAGTAATTCCGTTTTTAATAGTTATTAATTTAAAATTTTCACCTCAGTTTCACTGGTTTTGGTTTCCAATGATAGGTTGGGGTATAGGATTGTTTTTTCACTTTTTAGAAGTAAATAACTATAGCTTGTTTTTAGGAAAAAACTGGGAAGATCGAAAAATTAAAGAATTAATGGAAGAAGAAGATAACTATAAAAACTAAGACAATGGACAGAGATCATTTAACCGAATACAGATACGCAAGAGCTAAAAAGAGAGTAGAAAAAATAAAAGGATTTTATATACACGTAATAGTTACCGTTTTAATAATTCCTTTTTTAATTTTTATCAATATTAAGTTTGTTCCTGAATTTTATTGGTTTTGGTATCCTATTATAGGAATGAGCGTAGGACTTTTCTTTCATTGGTTTAGTGTTTACGGAGCAGATAAACTAGGCTTAGGAAGAGATTGGGAAGAGCGAAAAATTAAACAATATTTAGACGAAAAATAAGAAAAATGGAAAAAGAGTACACACAAGAAAAGAAATATTTAGAAGCCAAAAAAAGAGTTAAACAAATAAAGGCGTTTTATATCCATGCATTGATAAATGTGATTTCAATCATCATTATTGTAGTTGTTAACTTAAAATTTTCACCGCAATATCATTGGTTTTGGTTTGCTGTAGTAGGAATTGTATTAGCTACTTTTTTTCACTGGATTGGTGTTTTTGGTACAGAAATAATTGGTTTAGGGAAAAAATGGGAAGATCAAAAAATTGAAGAACTTTTAAATAAAGACAAATAAACATGGAAAAAGCATATTTAAAAGAGCATAAATACCTTTTGGCCAAAAAAAGGGTAGAAAAGATAAAAGGTTTTTATTGGCATGCAGTATCGTATGTTGTTGTCAATGTTTTTTTATCAGCTATTATTGTTGTAGGAATCATGTCTGAAGGTAAAGAAACGTTTTTTAATGCTATTCAAAACTTTGGTGTGTATTCAACATGGCTTTTTTGGGGAATAGGGTTGTTTTTCCATTGGTTAGGAGTTTTCGGTACTTCTGTAGTTCTCAATAAAGAATGGGAAGAGCGAAAAATTAAAGAATATATGGATAAAGATAAAATGTACTATAATGGAAACAGAAAATTTTAATCAAGAACAAAAGTATCTTAGAGCTAAAAAAAGAGTTGATGAGATAAAAAGATACTATATACACTTAGCTGTTTATATTGCAGTTAACTTATTTATTTCAATTAAGAAAATAGTAAGAAATATGAATGGTGGCGAAACTTTTGAAGAAGCTTTGTTAGATTTTAACACATTTTCTCTTTGGATTTTTTGGGGTATAGGAATCGTTTTTCATACTTTTCGGGTTTTTGGATTTGATTTTTTTATGGGGAAAAACTGGGAGGAGCGAAAGATTAAAGAGTTTATGGAAAAATAAAAAAAAGAGAGTAATAAACAGTAAAAAAAGATAGTAAAGGATTTATTATATAATGAAAGTAGTTATTATAGAAGATGAAAAGCCGGCAGCAAGAAGATTACAAAGAATGTTAGCTGTTTTTAATTTAAACATTACTCAAATGTTGCATTCGGTTGAAGAAGCAATTAATTGGTTTCAGCAAAATGAGCATCCGGATTTAATTTTTTTAGACATTCAGTTGTCAGACGGGTTGTCTTTTGAAATTTTTGAAGAAGTACCGGTAAAATCTGCCATAATTTTTACAACCGCTTATGATGAGTATGCCTTAAAAGCGTTTAAATTAAACTCTATAGACTACTTATTAAAACCTATTGATGAAGATGAGTTAAAGGTTGCTGTTGAAAAATTTAAAGAACAACAACCTCAAAAAACGGATTTACAGGTTAATATTGATGACATTCGAAAGTTGTTAATTAATCCTATTGATAGAAAGTATAAAAAGCGATTTACGATAAAAGTAGGGCAGCATATAAAAATTATACACACTGATGAAATAGAGTGTTTTTATTCAGAAAATAAAGCTACTTATATTCATACTAATGGTAACAGAAGTTATTTAATTGATAATTCTTTAGAGTACTGGGAAGAACAATTAGATCCGGAACAGTTTTTTAGAGTTAACAGAACTTTTATTGTGCACATTAATGCTATAAAAGATATTGTTTCTTATACCAATTCCCGATTACAATTGAAATTACATACTTACGAAGAGTCAGAAATTATAGTAAGTAGAGAGCGTGTAAAAGATTTTAAAAATTGGATTGATTAAAAGTTGAAAACATCATTAAAACGTATGTAAATACCATAAGAGTAATCAAAGTTGTTTTTCTTGTTTTCTTGAGTAACAACCCTATCTATAGATTCATTTAACTGAAGAAAACCTTCAACTTGAGCTCCGAAACAAATATTTTTAGCCAAGGTTTTTTCATAAAAAAACTTACCAAAAAGCAATGTTCTGTTAGGTTCTGTATGATTTACATATCGATTGTCTAAAACACCGTTCCAATAATTATTATTTGTTTTAAGAGAGTAGGAGCTAAACATTTCATTTCCTTTTGCAGTAATAAACTTATTAGCTGTATAATAAGCAATCATACCATGAAAATTATTTAGTTTGTAAGTAGCTTTTATATAGCTGGCATTTCCTTTGGTAAAAGGATATTCACTTAACGGAGCATCTGTTGTGTGAGCTAAAAAGAAATAACTTAGCTTTAATTGGTGAGTTGTGTTTTTTCCTATTACATACTCAGAACCAAAGGCTATAGTATGAATGTTGTATATATCTGTAATATTTTCTGAATCACGAAGCTTTTTGTTAATTTGCCCACCTTTATGACGGGTTAAAAGTTGAACAGGAAATGATAAGTTTTGAGTAGCTTTTATACTACCTGAAATTCCTACGGTAAACACTTCTTTAAAATCATCATTTTTTCTAATATAGTTTTCCCAGTCAAGCCATACCTCTAAATTAAACCTGTGAGAGTTGTATTTATATTGTAAACCTGTTTCAATAACTTGGTTACTAAGAATTTTTTCACTGGCAAGTATAGGTTCAATAGTTCCGTGGTTGTTTCCGGCAAAAATATTACCAATGGTAAAATGGTGATTATTTAGTTTATACTTAAAGCTAAAGGTAGGAATTGCATAATCTATTTTATTTTCACCAAAGTTTTTTAATAAAAATACTCCGGCTTTAAACTGAGTATTTTTACTATTATTATAAATAAACTCAGGATGTAACTGAGTGCCTAGTAAAGTGTAACCATCTGCAATGAAATTAAAATATTCATTGTTTTTTATAAAGTTTAGATTATATACTGTTAACCCAAATTTTTTAATTTCATAGCTGTTATTGTTATCTGTAGTATAAAAAACAGATTCCTGCCCCAGCATCTTAAAATTTATAAACAATATACCAATTACTATAATGTATGTTTTTATTCTCATAGAAATAATAAAGGAAAGCTTTTATTGGCTTTCCTTTGCTTTTATAAAATCAGCTATTAAATAGCTAATAAATTTACCTACCTGAATAGCAGTTGTAGGTTCATTTTTTACTATTGGTGCACCTTCACATATATGCAGGTAAGCTGAATGACTGTTTTTAGCTAAATTATACACAAACTGACGTGCTTGTTGAGGTGTAAAACCACTTGGAGTCATAGCACTACTAGGAAAATATTGAATACAATCTAAATCTATTTCAATACCAAAAGGAGTATTGGTAATAAAACTTTCAGCACGTTGTAATTCATTTTTAAAAGTAGTTACATTGTATACTTCTAACTCTTCAAATGTTGTATATTCTAAATTCATGCTGTTATGAATTTTTTCAAATATATATTGAGGAGTGTAGTTCTCGTGTAAACCAAACATAAAGTATTTGTCTAAATACCCTTCTGCTAAAGCATACGAAAAACCGTTACCACTATGACGTTCTTCTAAACGACGTAAATCTGTATGAGCATCTAAATTAATAGCGTTAACAAGAGATTTTTTAGCTAATGAAAGTCCTTTAATATTTCCGTAAGCATTATTATGCCCACCGCCAATAATTATGGGAGTTTTTCCACATTCAATTAGTAATTGAATTAGAGTAGAAAGTTCCGTATCTATTGCTTTTACTAATAAATCACCTTTTTCCTTGTCTGTACTATCAAAATCTACCACATCATCTAAACAATCTAAATAGCCAAGAACTAAAATGCTGTCACCTTTTATAAATTGATTTTGTTGCGTGTTTAAAAAAGCTTTTAGTGCAGGAATAAAACCCGTATGAGCTCCGCCATTACCACCATTCATACGTACTCCAATATCTTCCGGAACTCCAAGAATGACAAAAGTAGCTGAAGATTTTTCAAGCTCATCTTTTAACGGTTTTTTCGAGTTAAGTACAGCAACACATTCTCCCAGTTTAATTTCACCTTCACGTGTGTTGGTAAAATCGTTAATAGTGTCTTGATTAAAAATTGTTAACATAAGCTATGAAAATTGACGATACACAAATTAAACCTGTTGTCCATTAATGAAAACGGAATCTATTAAGTTAGAGCCAAAACTATAAGGAATAAAACCGTAAGAAGGTATTTCTTTGGTAAGAATAAAGTTGGCTTTTTTACCAAGGGTAATACTTCCTACTTCATCAGATAGATTCATGGCATAAGCTCCGTTAATTGTGGCAGAATTAATAGCTTCTTCAGGAGTCATTTTCATTTTAATACAAGCGGTAGCTACTACAAAATTCATGTTACCGGATGGAGTAGACCCTGGGTTAAAATCTGTAGCTAAAGCTAAAGGTAATCCGGCATTTATAATATCTCGGGCCGGAGTATACGGAATACTTAAAAAGTAAGAACAAGAAGGAAGAGCAACCGGCATTGTATCGGAGTTCTTTAACGCTTCAATATCTTCTTTATTCATTACTTCAAGATGATCAACAGACAAAGCATTGTGTTTAACACTCACCTGTACGCCACCAATGGTTGTAAACTGATTTACATGAACTTTAGGAATTAGTCCGTATTGTTGAGCAGCAGTTAAAATCTTGTCTGTGTCTTCAACTGAGAAGTAACCTGTTTCACAAAAAGCATCTACAAAATCAGCTAAATTTTCACTAGCCACTTTAGGAAGCATTTCATTAATAATTAAATTAATATACCCTTCTTTGTTGTTTTTATATTCAGCAGGAAAAGCATGAGCTCCTAAGAACGTTGCTTTTATAGGTAGGTTATAATTCTCTTTTAAACGTTGTATAACTCGCAATATTTTTAATTCCGCTTCAACTGTTAATCCGTAACCTGATTTAATTTCAACGGCTCCGGTACCTAAGGCGATAATTTCTTCTAGTCGTTTAGCAGATTGTTGATATAATTCTTCTTCTGAAGTTGCTTGTAGTTTTTTAGCTGAGTTAAGAATACCACCTCCGTTATTAGCAATTTCTTCATAGGTTAATCCGTTAATACGATCAACAAACTCTTGCTCTCTGTTACCGGCATATACTATGTGGGTATGTGAGTCACACCAAGATGGCAGAATCATTTTACCGGTACAATCTATAATTTTATCTGCAGTAGAAGGGGCATTTTTCATTTCACCATATCCTGCAATTATATCGTTATTAAGTAATAAATAAGCA
Organism: Tenacibaculum sp. TC6; assembly: GCF_050606265.1. Taxonomy (NCBI): domain Bacteria; kingdom Pseudomonadati; phylum Bacteroidota; class Flavobacteriia; order Flavobacteriales; family Flavobacteriaceae; genus Tenacibaculum; species Tenacibaculum sp. TC6. The sequence goes on from NZ_JBOCUK010000002.1 coordinate 69,449, forward strand.
TTTTTAATAGTAGGCACTGTTTTCATATCATTACCTGCTACTTTTTTTATAGAAGTATCTCTTACTTGAAGTAATTCTTTGATATTTATCAATAAAGTTGTCATGTGTTGTTCTTAAATTTGACGTAACAAACTTACATTAAAAAGGACAAACTATGGTTAATTTTTTAGGATTGATAGGTGCAATTATCTTACTGTTTATTTCATTAATTCACTTTTATTGGGCTTTTGGAGGTAAATGGGGAATTAAAAGTGTGATTCCTTCTGTAGAAAATGAAAAAAAAGTATTTGAACCCGGATGGTTGGCTACTGTTATAGTAGCTATTGTTATGTTAGGTTGCTCTTTATTGTATGCTGAAGGAAGTAATTTTATAGAGGTTACATTTATAAGCAAAAATGTAATCAAGTATACAGTTATGATTTTTAGTGTTATTTTTATGTTGAGAGCATTGGGTGATTTTAAATACGTAGGCTTTTTCAAAAAAATAAAAAATACACCATTTGCTGTAAATGATACTCGTTACTATTCTCCTTTATGCTTATTTTTGGGAAGTATTGGTTTATTAATGTCTTTTTAAAAAGCCAGATTACTGTATAGTAACCTGACTATTTTTAGTTAACATAATATGTGGTTAAAACATACCGTTGGTATGTGCCATTTGTTCAGGTATTTCCTGAATTACATCCCAATGTTCAACAATTTTACTGTTTTCTAATCTAAATAAATCGTAAAAAGCATGCGGTTTTCCATGCCATTCACCTTCACTCATGGTCAATACAAAATTTCCTTCCCCTAATACCTTATGAACTTTTTTGTAAACAAACATATCATTTTGAGAAACCAAATAGTTAATAGCTTTATTTAAACCTTCTAATCCGTCACCAATACTAGTGTTATGTTGATGGTATTTATCAGAGTTTATATAATCGGTAATTTTAGCAGGGTTTACACCAAATAGAACATCGTTTACAAAATTTTTAACAATCGCTTTGTTTTCATCAGTTTTATCTAAGTCGGTAATCTCTGTAGGTCCGTCAAACTGACTTCTTCCGCTAACCGTTTGTTGTACTAACGGGGTAACGGCATCCCAATGCTCAGCTATTTTGTTATTATCTATACGCCAAACATCAAAAGTAACCACTTCTTTAGCACCAAAAGCCTGAGCGTTATCATAAGTGTTATGCATTACTATAAAGTTACCGTCTTGTAACATACGATGCGTTTTACTGGTTGTTCCTGCTTGTTTTAATAAAGGGAGAAAGTTTAAAACAGGCGCTATACCCGTAGGTACATGAGGATTGTGCTGAATGTAATTTTCAGAAAAATAGGTTAAAATACCTTCTTTATTATGGGTATTGAAAAAAGATTCTTGTGCTTTTTCAGCTAACGGTTTTAAATTTGTAGTTTCCATTTTTGTTTTAGTGTTAATTTTAAAATTTGAATTTTTTAAATTACTGCAACTTGTTGTTATTACTAATAAAAACAATAGTTTAATTGACTTCATTTTGTATAAGTTTATAAGATGAATAAATCGGATACAAAAATGGAAAGCTTTGTTCTTATAAAAATTATATAAATAAAACTTTAAACTGTAAAAATGGGAAAGTTAATGGTTTTTGTCTCTGAATTGCTCAGGTGTAAGAGTGGTATGACGTTTAAAGTATTTGTAAAAGTTTGAAGTTTCTTCAAAACCGGTTAAATAGGCTATTTCTTTTATTGGAGAATGTGTGTTGAGTAGTAATCGTTTTATTTGTTTTATGTGTATATCATCAATAAATACCTTGGCAGATTGATTAATAATACTTTGAGTAATGGTATTAAGAGTTTTGGTAGAAATATTCATTTTAGAAGCGTAATAACTTACTTTAGTATGCTTGGATATGTTTTTTTCAACCATTTCTTGAAATATGATAAACTCATTCAAATATTTCTTACTGTGTATTACTTGATTACTTTTTGATTTTATTCTATATAATTTGGTAATTAAAATGTGTAATTCGCTTCTTATAATACTTAAAGAATAATCATCTTTTATGGTAAAGTATTCTGAGTTAATTCGTTCAATACTTTCGTTAATTTCATGAAGTTCTTTTAAAGTTAATTGAATTTTAGGCTCCCCTAAGAGCTCATTAAATAACTGTAGGGTTTTATAATTTTCTACTTTTTCTAGGTAAGAAACGAGAAAGTTATCGGTAAATAATAGTAGGTTACCTTGTACAGAATTGTTAATGTGGAATTTATGAATTTGGTCTTTTCGAATGGTAAAAAGAGTTCCTTTTTCATAATTGTATTGAGTAAAATCTATAGTATGCATACCGGTTCCTTCCTGAATAAGTATAATCATATAAAATTCTACCGTTTGAAGTTGTGTAAAAGATGTTTCAAGATTTTTACGAGTAAACAGTTCATTTAAATCAAGAATGTCAAACTCAGATTTAGGGTATTGTTGGTTATGAAATTTTATATGAACAGTACTGTCTTTCATTTACCGTAAAAACTAGCTTTTTACTAATTCCATATGTAAAATAGGATAAGGTTTTCCGGTCCCGTCCAATTCAGATCTGCTTATAGTTTTGAAACCGTAATGTTGATAAAACCCAATTGCTTGCTCATTTTGCTCGTTAACATCTACTTTATGAACAGAAAAGTTTTCAAAGGCATAGGTTAGTAGCTTTTTCCCAATTTTTTGACCACGATAGTCAGGATGGATAAAAAGCATTTCTAAACTGTTTTCATGAATTCCTGAAAAACCTACAATTTGTTGATTGTTATTTTTAATACAACGAAGTTCAACAGCATCTAGGTATTCATTTAAAATAAGAGGTTTAAAATAAAGAATATCTTCTTCTTTTAAAAAATGATGAGTTGCTCTTACAGAGGCTTCCCATAGCTCAACTATTTCTACATAGTTTTCTTTAGATACGTTGCATATTTCGTTTTTCATATTTTTTACATAAGTAAACAATCTACATAGTCTGTAAAGATATGAAAAAGCAACCCTAAACTTATGAGGCGATAAGGTTTTTTAAAAAAGAGGAGTATTAAATAAAGTATAACAGCATAATAGGTATGAAGCGGGTGAAACTGAATACTACATCGATTGGATTGAAAAATAGGTGTAGCTAATAAATGATCTAAATCGATAAGCATAGTACCTAAAAAAATAAGATATACCTTTTTCCATTCTTTATTAAAAAAGAAAAAAGCAATAAAAAAAGGAGCACCGAAATGCAAAAAATAATGAATTAGAAATCTCATTTAGAGTTTAAAATCTCGTTGGCGTTTTGCTTCAAAAGTTAATATAGCGGCAGCAACAGAAACATTCATAGAATCTATTTCTCCTTGCATAGGAATATTTATGTTTTGGGTAGCTCTATCTCTCCAAATTTGAGTTAAACCTGTGGCTTCAGTACCTACTACTAAGGCAGTAGCTTTTGTATAATCATTTTTATGGTACTCATTTGAATTTTGAAGAGTAGCACTATATATATTAATGTTCTGTGATTCTAAAAAAGAACAAATTTCTTCTGAAGTACCTACAGCAATAGTATTTGTAAATAGACAACCTACACTAGATCGTACAATATTAGGATTAAACAGATCTGTTTTAGGATTGGCAATAAAAACAGCATCTAAACAAGCAGCATCAGCTGTACGTAGCATGGCACCTATATTTCCGGGTTTTTCAATACCTTCTAATACCAATACCAATGGAGTAGTTGTTGAAAAAGTAACCTGCTTAAGGTTAAAATCTTTCGTTTTAACAACTGCAATAACCCCTTCAGTAGAATCTCTGTAAGCTAACTTTTGATAAACATCTTTAGTAATTTCTATACTTATTGAGGGGGATATACCAAACTCAGTAATTTGTTCTTCAGTAAAAAGAGAAGGTTCAAATAAAAGCGTATCTATTTCATATCCTCCTTTTAAAGCCAAGCTTATCTCACGTTTTCCTTCAATTAAGAATAATCCGTTTTTTTTGCGCTCTCTTGATTTTTCTTGAAGCTTAAGAAGCTCTTTGATGTATGAATTTTGAGTACTGCTTATTGTTTTCATGCAGCAAAAATACCATTAAGTATGTAAATACAAATGAAAGATGATTGCTTTTATTTATCTTCTTTTAAACTCAAGAGTAATAGCGTCAAGTTCTGCTTGAGATAAATTTGAGGTGTTTTTTAATTTTGAAATAAACTCATGAATTTCTTCTCTGGTAGCAGGGCAACCTAAATTTTCTCCTTTTGAGTTAAATGACTTTTCAATTAAATTTCCATTAGCATCAAGAATAACCCAAAAAGGTAACCCGGCAGTATCGCCGTTTTGTTTTTTTAATAGCTCATTTGCGCCGGGATTTTCAAGATGTTTGTTATTTTTTGATTCCTTTACAGTAAGATTAACAGTAACATACTCTTTATCAAATAAATCTTTACAAGCGTCGCTTTTCATTTGTTTATCCATCTTTTTGCACCAAGTACACCAAGAAGCACCATATTTAATAAATACATTTTTATGTTCTTTTTGTGCTTTTACCAATGCTTTTTCTAGAAGAATGTTAGCATGCTCTTGTGCCAGAATTTGGTTTGTAAATAGAATACCAAAAACAAAAACAATAATACATTTCAATTTCATAAGAATATTTTAATTTAAGAATCAGTTACGAAGGTAATTAAAATTATAATAACGAAATATATAGAAAAGCACTCTTTACCTACTTTAGTTAGATAAAGGCTGCAATAATTTTTGAAAAAGAAACAATTAAAAGATTTAGGATAGGTTCTATTCTTAAAACGATGTTTTTCAATAGTTACTGTTTTTTATTGTTAAAAAGTTGTTAATCAGTAAATAATTAAAATGTAGCGGCTTTGTTGTCCGTTTACAAGAGTTCCTTTTAACGGCTCATTAACAAGCCAAACACCTTATTTTCTTATCTTTGATGTTTACATATAATAAAAAATAACGAAGAGATTTATGAAGTTTTTTAAAGCTATTGTTTTACTGTGTTTTTTAACCTTAAATTATTCTTTTATTCAGGCTCAACAAGTGTATAAAGCCGAAAGAGAAAAAGTACATAACTTAATACATACAAAATTAAAAGTTGACTTTAACTTTCAGGATAAAGAAATGCATGGTGAAGAGTGGGTAACACTAAAACCCCATTTTTATGAAACCGATAAAGTTATGTTAGATGCTAAAGCAATGCTGATTCATAAAGTAACTATGAATGATAAACCATTGGCATATAATTATGATGATTTTAAATTGACTATTGATTTACCACGTAGTTATAAAAGAAATGAGGAGTTTACCATCTATATAAAATATACTGCTCGTCCGGAAAAAGTAAAACAAAAAGGAAGTGCCGCTATAACTTCAGCTAAAGGATTATACTTTATTAATTCAACAGGATTAGATAAAGATAAACCAATGCAAATATGGACACAGGGTGAAACAGAAGCTAGTAGCTGTTGGTTTCCTACCATTGATGCGCCAAATCAAAAAACCTCACAAGAAATTTATATAACGGTTCCTAATAAATATGTAACGCTTTCTAATGGAAAATTGGAAAACCAAAAGAAAAATGCAGACGGAACAAGAACCGATTATTGGAATTTTACACAAAAACATGCGCCATATTTGTTTTTTATGGGAGTAGGAGAGTACGAGGTAATTAAAGATACCTATAAAAATATTCCGGTAGATTATTATGTAGAAAAAAAATATGCTCCGTATGCAAAAGATATTTTTGGAAACACTCCGGAAATGTTAGCTTTCTTTTCAAAAATTACAGGAATTGACTATCCTTGGAATAAATATTCGCAAATAGTTGGTAGAGATTATGTAAGCGGCGCTATGGAAAATACAACGGCAGTGATTCATGGAGAACATGCCTATCAAATGCCGGGGCAGTTAATAGATGAAAACACCCATGAAAACACCATAGCACATGAAGCTTTTCATCATTGGTTTGGTGATTTAGTAACTGCGGAAAGTTGGAGTAATTTAACGGTAAATGAAAGTTTTGCTAATTATAGCGAATACTTATGGACAGAGCATAAATATGGAAAAAATGAAGCAGATGCGCATCTTTTTGAAGAAGTTGAAGCTTATAAAAACGGACAAAATTATGATAAACATTTAGTACGTTTTTATTATGAAGATAAAGAAGATATGTTTGATGCTGTTAGCTATAATAAAGGAGGAGCTATTTTACATATGCTAAGAAATTACTTGGGAAACGAAGCGTTTTTTGAAGGATTACACACGTATTTGTCAGATAATAAATACGGAACTGGTGAAGCGCATCAATTACGATTGGCTTTTGAAAAAGTAAGCGGAAAAGATTTAAATTGGTTTTTTAACCAATGGTATTTTAATAGCGGGCACCCTAAATTGGATATTTCTTATGACTATAATAAATTAAGAAAAACGGTTACTGTAAATATCATTCAAACACAAGCAAACGAATTTAAATTTCCTTTAGCTATTGATGTTTTTGAAGGAAATAAAAAAACACGTCATCATGTTTTTATTGAAGGAAAAGACGCATCATTTATTTTACCGTTTACAACACAACCAAACTTAGTTCAGGTGAATGCCGATGGGGTTTTGTTATGTGATATTCGTGAAAATAAAGTGTTGAGCGATTATATTTATCAACTAAAACATGCTGAAAATTTTGTTCATAAACGCGAAGCTTTATTAGAAGTAGCAAAAAAACAAGAAGAGAGAGAGGCTTTTGAAGCCATGGCAGAAGCTTTAGATGACGATTTTTATAAAATCAGAATGTTAGCCCTTGAACATATTGATTTGATTAATAAATATGCTAAAAAAAGCGTAATAGCTAAAATACAAAAGATAGCTATGAACGACCCTAAAACATTGGTACAAGCGGGGGCTATTGAAACCTTAGGAAAATTAACGGATCCGGAATTAAAACCTGTTTTTGAAAAAGGATTACAAAGCAAGTCGTACGCTGTTCTTGGAAAATCATTAGTAGGGATGTATTATGTAGATAAGCAACAAGCGGTTCAAAAATCAAAAACACTACCCTTAGAAGTTAAAAAAATAATAGCAACTCCTTTAACACGAATTTATTTAGAAGAAAATGATGACGATGAATTAAATTTTATTGCAAGTAATGTAATGTCAGGCATGTTTTTGAGTCAAAATAAACAAATACAAACATTATATAAAAAGGCATACGATAAAATTGCCAAGAGTAATAATTCAAAAGCAATTAATAATTTAGTTGATGACATCGTGGCTAAAGGGTTACAGTATAAGCAATATAATTTTGATAAGGTAGGTATTAACATGCTAAGAGATATGGTTCAATTACAAAAAAATGCCAATGTACCTAATGAACATCAAAATATAGAAATTATAAAAACAGGCATCGCTAAATTATTAGAATAATTAATAATTTATGAGAATGTTAAAAATTACAACGTCATTAGTATTCGTACTAGTTTTATCGGGTTTTACTCTTAAACCTAAGAAAGAAAGAGTGGTAGAGAAAACAAATCAAAAACAAGCAGTAGCTTATTTTGCAAGCGGCTGTTTTTGGTGTGTAGAGGCTGTTTTTGAAAGTGTAAAAGGAGTTAAAGAAGCCGTTTCAGGATATGCAGGAGGACATTCAAGTAATCCAACATACCAGAAGGTAGGTTCGGGAAGTACAGGGCATGCCGAGGCTGTAGCGGTTTATTACAATCCGGATGTAGTAAGTTTTCAAACATTGGTTGATGTTTTTTTCGGGTCACAAGACCCTACAACAGTAAACGGTCAATACCCTGATTATGGAACACAATACAGATCCATAGCGTTTTATCAGAATGCAAAAGAAAAAGAAATTATTGAACACACGATAGAAAAATTAAATAAAGAAGTATATAATGGAAAAATAGCCACAGAAGTCGTAAAATTTACGAAGTTTTATAAGGCTGAAGAATATCATCAAAATTATGAACGTTTGCATCCTGAAAATCCATATGTACAAAAAGTATCAATTCCCAGATTGAATAGATTTAAAAGGAAATTTCCACATTTACTGAAAGATATGTAATAAAAAAGCCGATACTAACATTGAGTATCGGCTTTTTTATTTTTTATATTAGTTTATTAATCTTTTTTATACCAGTAAGCTGTTCTTCCAAGCAAAGAAAAACCAATATATCCGCGTATTTTTAACTTAGAATCATTTTCTAATTTAATATAACATTTGTATTCTTTTCCGTTTTTAGGATCCAGAATTTTTCCACCACTCCATTCATCACCATCTTTTTCTAACCCCGATAAAATATCCATTCCCAAAATAGCTTTATTTTTACGCTTTCCGTTACATTTATCGCATACTGCATTTTGACGATCTTTATCGGTAATTTCTACTATTTTAGCATACGCTTTTCCATCTTTTTCATAAACCTCAATAACGCTGTCTACTTTATTAGTTGCTTCGTCTCTGTTTTCCCATTTTCCAAAAATAGATTGAGCATTCATATTAAAGGCAATACCTGTAAGTAGTAAAGTAAAAACTAATTTTTTCATATGTTATCGTATAATTTTTGTTATTTATATAGTATTAGCAGATTTCGTACCAATCTGATATCATTAATTAAAATTCAAATTTAATTCTTTATTAACAAAAACAAAGAACATAAAAAGGCAATTGATTCCAGACTAATTCGAGTCCAATGCCAATACTCCCATTTTTTTAAAGCGTAAGGGAGTTCATTATCATGGATACTTCTATTAGCAAAATTTTTGTTAGCACGTTTAAAATACACAAAATATGTTATAAAAAAGCCTAAAGTGCATGTCCCCATGATTAATGCAGTCCACTGGAAGGTATTGGAGGATTGAATAATGAGTATAGCTGTGACTAAAGGAATTATGGTAGCTATAATGGTTATAGGAGCGAAAAAACGATATATTTTATTACCATAAGTTTCATGAAGTTGAAAAAAATCATTTGAAGTGAGATTTTTCCAATACGGAACCATAAGTAGAGCCTCTGTTAGTTGTGTACCTAAAAAAAAGCCTAATGAACCTGAAGAAATTGCGATTAAAATATTCATAATTGTAGTTTTAATTTCACTACAAATTTGAAGAACCGTTACGAGCATTTCAATTACATATGTAAATAGAATTAATTACAAGTGAAGAAGTTTTTTTCTAATTCTACTTAATTGAGTTCTTGAAATACCAAGATAAGAAGCTATATAGTATTGAGGAATAATTGATTCTAATCCAGGAAACCGCTCTTTCATTATTAAATACCTTTTATCTGCATCGAGGAGAGCCATTTCAATTTCTTTCTGTTCTTTTTCTAAAAAATAATATTCAGCAATTTTTCTACCTAAACGCTCAATTTCCTGATTGCTTTCATACAGTTTTTCGATTTCAGAATATTCAGCTGTTAAAATAGTACAGTTGCTAAGTGCTTGTTGAGCTATTTTATTAGGTTGTTTAGTAAGTAAGGAAGTATATGCGCCTATTATGGAAGGACCAACAAAAAATTGTTTATTATATTCTTTTCCTGCTTGATTAAGAAAATATGCTCGAACAATCCCATTCTCAAGAAAACCAATTTGTCGAGCATATTCTCCTTCTCGAACAAAGAACTCATTTTTCTTTAATTCAAGAGGATGGAAACACTTTTTTAACTTATTAAATGTTTCTTCTTTTAAATAACATATATTACCAATGTATTCTTTAAGCCCACTCATTGATATTTAAAAGATAATTAATTAATAGGTTTAGTCATACTGTGCGTCAAAATTATCATTCCATTTTTTCTGAACTCTCATAACCTGTTCAATAATATCTCTAACACAGCCTTCACCGCCTTTTTTGTCTGAAATGTATTTAGCAATTTGTTGAATTTCTCTTGCTCCGTCATTTGGACTGCATGGCATACCCACTACTTTCATAACAGGATAATCGGGTAAATCATCACCCATATAAAGCACATTTTCAGGAGTTAAATTATACTTTTCAACCAATTCATTAAACTGCTCCATTTTATTATGAGCTCCTAAGTAAATATCAGAAATCCCTAAGTTGGCCAAACGAGTTCTAACCCCCTCATTGGTACCTCCTGAAATAATACAAACACGATAACCTGCATTTACAGCCGCTTTTAAAGCAAAACCATCTTTTATATTCATGTTTCTAATAAGTTCTCCGTTAGGCATAATGGTAATCATTCCATTAGTCAACACTCCATCAACATCAAAAATTAAAGTATCTATTTGCGGAAGTATTTCTTTATAACTTTTCTCCATGTATAATTGAATCTGTTAGTAATTTATATATTTCTTGTTGTTTTGTAGTTAATAAATCTAAATGATTTTTTATGGTTTCAGTATCTCTTCTTTTGGCCGGTCCGGTTTGAGCTTCTTTAGGAGATAACTCTTGTATTTTTAACGCTGTTTCTTTTATTAACGGATGTAATATTTCAAAAGGAACATGGTGTTGATCACAAATATCATTCCCAATAGCATATAAATGATTGGTAAAGTTATTTACAAAAACAGCAGCCACATGTAAACACCTGCGTTGTTCAGAATTTATGTGATACACTTTTTTCCCAATAGCTAATGACAATTGTTCAAGAAGTTTTACATCTTCTGAATTTTCAGCTTCCAGACAAAACGGAATTTCATCAAAATTTACTTTTTTGTTTTTTGAGAAACTCTGTAACATGTAAAAAATTCCTTTTCTTCCTTTATTTTTTAAAGAAGCCATTGAAGCACTTCCGGAAGTATGTACCACAAGGCCAGATGTATGTATTTTAGAAGAAACATCACTAATAGCATTATCAGAAACAGCAATAATATATACGTCTGCTTCTTCTAAAAAAGTCAAGTTATTTATAATAGAAATTTGATGGCTAAATAGTGCAACTTGTTCCGTATTTCTGGCATACACTTGTAATAACTGAACAGTTTTAGAATGTAAAAAAGCTTGAATGAGGTGATTAGCAACATTTCCACCACCAATAATAACAACTCTAATCATAATAGCGAAGATATTGATTTTATTTAATAGCTTTTCGTTAATTTTTTGCATATTTGCAGCATTATGATTGTTTAAGTTTACCCACAGACCTGTTTTAAAATCTAAGACCTTAATACTAAGGTCAATTATTCTTTATATAAAATTTTAACAATAATGACTGATAACAATCAAACTTCAAAAGAAAATATATTCACACTTTTTAAAGACGCTATACTAGGAAAACAAGAAGATTTTACACAAGGAAGTATTAAAAAAGCAGTTTTCATGCTTTCCATTCCTATGATTTTGGAAATGTTAATGGAATCTATCTTTGCCTTGGTAGATATTGTCTATGTATCAAGAGTAAGTGTAAATGCAGTAGCTACTGTTGGACTTACAGAATCAGTATTAACATTGGTATATGCGGTAGCTATAGGGTTAAGTATGGCAGCAACAGCAATGGTTGCCAGAAGAATAGGAGAGAAAGACCCTAAGAAGGCAAGTGAAACCGCAGTTCAGGTTATTTTTTTAGGAATACTTATTTCTGTGGTCATAAGTATAATAGGAATTCTCTATCCAAGAGAAATACTGGAGTTAATGGGAGGCGAGCCTAAATTAATTGAAGAAGGATATGGTTATACCAGAATATTACTGGGAGGTAATATAACGGTAATGCTTTTATTTTTAATTAATGCTATTTTTAGAGGAGCCGGAAATGCTTCTATTGCTATGTGGACCTTAATTGTTTCCAATGGATTGAATATTATTTTAGACCCTATTTTTATTTTCGGATTAGGTCCTGTTCCTGCGTATGGAGTTGAAGGAGCTGCCATAGCGACAACCACAGGTAGAGGAGTAGCAGTGGTGATACAATTATTGGTACTGTTTTTTGGTTCTGGAAAGATAAAAATAGCCTTACAAAGTTTAAAATTACAGGTGGCGCTTATTTTCGAAATTATAAAAGTATCCTTAGGAGGTATCGGGCAATTTATTATTGGTACTTCAAGTTGGGTGTTTTTAATGCGAATTATGTCAGAATTCGGAAGCGAGGTTTTAGCAGGATATACCATTGCCATACGTATTATGTTATTTACTCTAATGCCTGCTTGGGGAATGAGCAATGCTGCGGCAACTTTAGTAGGCCAGAATTTAGGAGCTAAACAACCGGAACGCGCTGAAAAATCAGTATGGATTACCAGTAAATATTGCGCTTATTTTATGGGATCGGTATCGGTAATCTATATCATATTTGCCCCTACATTTTTAGGTTGGTTTTCTAATAGTGAAGAGGTGATTACCAATGGTGCCTTATGCTTGCAAGTTATGGCAGCAGGATATATAGCTTATGCTTACGGAATGGTGGTCATTCAATCATTCAATGGTTCCGGAGATACCAAAACACCAACATTGATTAATTTTGTTTGTTTTTGGTTATTTCAATTGCCTTTTGCTTATGTAATGGCTATAGTGTTAGACTTTGGACCCAAAGGTGTATTTTGGGCAATTACTGTAGCGGAGGTTCTCATAGCGATTATTGGAATTTGGTTGTTTAAAAAAGGAAAATGGAAAACAGTTAAGGTGTAAAGTAGTTTTTGTAAATTAGCTATAAAAGTTCTGAAAAGAAGTTTTTATGACAGATTTTAAAAACCTTTAACTACCCATGAATACTAAAAACCAATTAGGAATTAATACCATTTGCACTCATGTAGGAGAAATAAAAGACGAGCAGTTCAAAGGAGCTGTTTCGCCTTTGTATATGTCAACTTCGTACCAATTTGATAATGTGGATGTAAAAAGGTATCCTCGCTATTTTAATACACCCAATCAAGAAGCTTTATGCAGAAAAATAGCTGCCTTGGAAAAAACAGAATCAGCTCTAATATTTGGTTCGGGTATGGCGGCTATTAGCACCACATTATTGGCTTTTTTGCAAAAAGGAGATCATGTAGTATTGCAAGAAACATTATATGGTGGAACTTATAATTTTGTAGTAGAAGAATTTCAAAAATTAGGTATAGAGTATTCTTTTACAAACAGTTTGGCTATAGAAGATTTTCAAAAAGCGATGAAGCCAAATACAAAAGTTATTTTTATTGAAACTCCGTCAAACCCTTTATTGAAAATAGTAGATATGCAAGCGGTAGCTAATTTAGCTAAAGCACATAATGTGATTACGATGATTGATAATACCTTCGCATCTCCTATTAATCAAACCCCGATTGATTTCGGAATTGATATTATGATACATTCTGCAACAAAGTATATGGGTGGGCATTCTGATATTCTTGCAGGAGCAGTAGCCGCTTCAGAAAGTCATATAAAACAAGTATGGAATTTAGCTAAAAACTTAGGAGGTAGTTTAAGCGATTTTACCGTTTGGATGTTAGAACGGAGTTTAAAAACGATGAACTTACGAGTAAAACGTCAAAGTAAAAATGCCTTAAAAATGGCAAAATATTTAGAGAAACATCAACATGTTGCTCGTGTGTATTATCCGGGACTAAAATCGCATGAAAACTACGTATTGGCTAAATCTCAAATGAACTATTTTGGAGGAATGTTATCTTTTGAATTAGCAGAAGGAATTGATGCCATGACTTTTCAACGTAATTTGTCCTTAATAAAACCGTCTATGAGTTTAGCAGGAGTTGAAAGTACTATGTTGAGTCCAACACAAACTTCACACGCTTTACTATCTGGAGAAGAAAGAGAAAAGCAAGGCATAAAAGACGGGTTGATTCGGTTTTCAGTAGGAATAGAAGAAACAAAAGATTTAATAGAAGATATTGAACAAGCTTTAAAGAAAACAATACGATAAAATTAAAAGGCTGTATGGCCTTAAAAATAACAGAAAATGAAACCGACATGTTCAAAATAATTATGAACACACAGCAGAATGATTATTTTGAACATCAAAGGTTACATGTGACGATTGAAAAACAATAAATATAAAGACATGAAACTTGATATATTAGCTTTTGGAGCACATCCTGATGATGTGGAATTAGGGTGTAGTGCTACCATAGCCAAAGAAATTGCATTAGGAAAAAAGGTAGGAATCGTTGATTTAACCAGAGGAGAATTAGGAACGAGAGGTTCAGCAGAGTTGCGAGATAAAGAAGCAATGAACGCAGCAGAAATTTTAGGAGTTAGTGTACGAGAAAATTTAGGATTTGCAGATGGCTTTTTTACAAATGATAAAGAACATCAAATGGAGATCATTAAAATGATTCGTAAATACCAACCGGAAATAGTGTTGTGTAATGCAATTGATGATCGACACATTGATCACCCTAAAGGAAGTCAATTAGTGTCTGATGCTTGCTTTTTAAGTGGATTACTAAAAATAGAAACAGAGGTTGATGGACAAGTGCAAGAGAAATGGAGGCCTAAGCAAGTGTATCATTATATTCAATGGAAAAACATAGAACCTGACTTTGTAGTGGATATAACGGGTTATATGGATAAAAAAATAGCTTCCGTAATGGCGTATTCTTCACAGTTTTTTGATCCGAATAGTAAGGAACCGGAAACTCCTATTACCAGTAAAAATTTTACGGATAGTATAGATTATAGAGCTAGAGATTTAGGAAGACTTATAGGAGTGGAATATGCAGAAGGCTTTACGTCAGAACGTTATGTGGCCGTTGAAAATTTAGGTAAATTAATTTAAAAAAATGTTTGGTGGAATTGTAAAAAGGTTATATATTTGCACTCGCAAAACAAATGGTGGTTGTAGCTCAGTTGGTTAGAGCGCTGGATTGTGGTTCCAGAGGTCGCCGGTTCGAACCCGGTCTTCCACCCAAAAAAAGCCCTAGTATATACTAGGGCTTTTTTTGTCAACCCTATAAGATTTACTTCATTCAGAGGGGGCGAGTACAAAAGTTGTGTGTGAATTGCGATTTAATGTTGATTTTTATGGGAAAATATAATTAATGGGATTCTATTATAGATTTATTGAAGGTTTTATTGCCAGAATTGTAGGTTACCTACTTTAATATTATATAACATGAAGAAATTCAAGATACTCTTCATTTATGTTTTGAAGGAAGTGTAGTATATTGATTTATCAAAAGGATGTTGGAAAAGTAAGTAGTTAACGTGTTGTATAATTAATCATTGATAGTAATTTTTTTGTGGAGAAGTATCTGATACTTAAAATCAATAAATTTTAATTACATTTGGCAAAATAACAATAACATTTGTTAGCTAAAATGTTGTGCATAATTAAAACTAAATAAGATGAAAAGGAATACGTTTTTAATTTTAATTCTAAGTATTATATTTGTAAATTGCTCAAAAGACGATGATTTACCAATTTTAAGTTCTGAAAACAAGATACTTTCATTTAAAATAGATGTTCATGATGTTACTTATAATGGAGTCATAAATGATGTTTCAAAAGAAATTAGAATTCAGACATTAGGTTTAGAAGCATTAACATCAATCATACCCACCATTGAAATATCAGAGAAAGCTACAATATCACCTTTAGGATCGATAGCTCAAAATTTTAATGAAGCTGTGAATTATATAGTTACGGCTGAAAATGGACAAAAATCAAATTACACAGTTGTAACGAGTAATACACCGTTTTCCAGCGAGAAAAAGATATTAAATTTTGAACTAAATATTGATAATGAAAGTTTCATAGGAAATATTAATCATGAAAGTTTGACTATAGACGTAGAAACCCATAAGGATGTTTCGAATGTTTCTCCAATTATTAAAATATCAGAAAAAGCAGTAATTTCTCCTAATTCAAATGATTATCAGGATTTTAATGAGCCTGTTGAGTATCTAGTAACAGCTCAGGATGGGACAAGTAATGTTTATACTGTTAATATTTTGAAAAGAAAAATTAGTACGGCGATTCAGAAATGCTACGTTAGAGCGTTTTTATTTGGTAGAGTGACTTATTTAGATTTACAGAGTCAAAATTATCAACTTTATATTGAGAATGATTTAAATAGCTATATTTTAGATGTTTTCGATATTGAAACTTGGGATGATAATGGAGTTCCTACGACTAATTTTTATTTCCATATAAATGAAAATGTCCAAACAGCAGTTAATTATAAATTAAGATTTAAAGTCAATGGACAAATAAAGGCTGAAACATCTTATGATATTGACGTGTTAAAAGAAAATGCACCAAAAATAAACTCTGCAAATCAACAAGCTTATAATTACAATGATACTTTGATTTTAACAGGAGAAAATTTAGTTGCAGGAGTAAGGATTCCTGCAAACGGTAATGTTTATCAATTTTTAGATAATTATGTGTCAATAAATTCGGATCAAACAATGTTAACTCTCCCATTGACTTATGATTATTCAATGTTTCCTTCTTGGGTGGGACAGAATTCTCCAAGACCTACAAGGGTTAGTATATATTATGAAGGGAGAGTTGGAGATTCGATAGTCCTAGATTTCAATTAATAAGCAATTATTCATTACAGAAGGTATTAATCTATGTAGTATAATTGTTTTTTGTTAAATCATTGATGGTTAAACTTTTATTGGCTTATAGAAAAGGAAAATATATTAAGAAGTCGTGTGTCAAACGCTATAATATATGTTCAGAAAATTTGCTTTTAGGGTTAGATTTTCGTTTATATATTAAGTAGGACTTATTACTTATTGGTTTCAAAAATCTATATATGTTGAATACCGCCCTTTATTTTCAGTGATTTTTTTGGTAAAAAAGGATAAAAGGTAGAAGCTCAAGGAGATTACAAGAGTTTCCTGAACCACATAAACATTACTGAATTTGTCATTTATGGGGTATAGGTTATGGTTGTTGGAGTACAGGTAGTATTCTGATTAAATGGTAAATGAATATCTAGAACATTGTAGAAAGCCAGGTAATGATGGTTTAAGCTTCATATTAGAATGATTTTCGAACGATAGTGGTTTATTTCTGTTTAAAAAACACCGTCTTTGAGGGGAGGGTTAAAGGTTTTGACAATATTTAGCTTTGCTTATCTAAAACTTTTTAAAGATGAGTAAATATAGAAGTTAATAGATGTGCTATAAATGTGTAGATTACATGGAATTCAGGCCAAAGTTTCGGTTTCTAATTTTAGAAGGTATGGTGAAATTGTTAGTCGAGCATGATTTGCAAAAAAAAATGCAGTTGGAAAGATGTATTGGGTTCTGAGATCAATATCTAAAAGGATCATGTTCATTTTGTCTGCTCAATTCCGCCAAAACTTTCAGTTTCGGATTTTATGGGGACGTTAAAAGGGGAAATAACGATTAAGATGTTTAAGATGGGTTCAAAACTCAAAAGAACAGCCCTATTGAAGCAATCACTTTTGGTCAAGAGGATGCTTTATCAGCGCAGTTGGTTTGGATGAAGAGATGATAAAAAGGTATGTGAAATATCAGGTATATCACGGTTAGCCTTTAGCGTGTAGCCCATTTGGGGTTAATCTGAAAATCAAAGCCTCCGTTAAAAACGGAGGTTATTTACGATTAATAACATCGTTTTTAAGGCAAAAGGAGTTAATGATTAGATTACCTGTATTTGTAAATAATGCCGAATAAACTTTTAACTTTCTTTTAACAGTTTGAAAATTAGTAGTAAGTTTGCAGCTTTGCTATAATAATGTGCCTCATATTAAAATAATCAAAGTGTTAGCCTATGAAAAAAATTACTCTACTGATTTTTTTGTTATTTATTAAAGTTACCTACACGTTTATATTTGCTACAGATATTGCTCCTACAATAGCTAAAAATATAGAAAAAACAATTTTATTCGATCGATTAATTAGCGCTGATTTTAACGAAGAATATATCAAAAATAACTATGAGCAAAATCCTAAGGTTGATAGTTTAATAGCAAAAGCATCTGCTATTTTCGAAAAATTGGAAGAAAAGGGAAGTTATGTAGATGTTTTAGGAGCCGATGACATGATAAGTTTGCCTATTGGGGTAAAAAAGAAAGTTGGAGGGTTAACAACAGTGTTGGGGGTTAGCAAGGCTAAGTTTTATCCCAATTATACGGAAGTAACAGCCTTTATTAAGTTAATATTACCACAGTCAAGATCAGACGGAAGTCAAATCGTGTTGTTTTTTGGAGCTGACAATTTAAAGATTTCACATAAAGGTGGAGTTGTAGGTGACACTAACATTTCTTTATTAGGAGACATTCCAATTCCAATAAATGGTAATAAAGCATTATTAGAACTTAAAGGAGGTTTTGATATGAAAACCGGAGCTGTTGATCACAAAACATATGTAACAATAGATTGTTCCGGTATAAAAGAGATAGGAATTGCAGCAAATGTATTGTTTTCAAGAGACTTGCTAGAACCTGTTGATGCAAATTTAAAAAAGATTGAAGATCCCAAAGCTAGAGTTCAAGGAAGTTTTCAAGTTGTAGTTAGTGATTGGAATGATATAATTGCAGAAGTAAGTTTAACACCATTCCAAATTACAGATAAAAAGAAAACGAATGGTAGAGGTAAAGCAGGTTTAATTTTTGAGGTTAGTAAAGCCGTTTTTGATTTTAGTGATATTCGAAATTCACAAGATGTAAAGTTTTCTAATAGTTATAGAAGTAAATATTTAATTGAAGGGAATGAAGAACTATGGAGAGGAGTTTTTATTCAATCCTTAAAAGTTAGTTTACCTAAAGAATTTAAAGAAAATAAGAGTGATAAAAGGATAACGCTTAATGCTGTAAACTTATTATTAGATAATGAAGGAATAACCGGTGATTTTTCTGCAGAGAATGTACTGTCTATTGATAAAGGAAGTGCCTCTGGATGGCAGTTTTCAGTACAAAATTTATATGCTAATCTTGAAGCAAATAAATTAACAGGAGCTGGTTTTGGCGGTAGTATTGTATTACCGATTTCAAAGAAACTTAATGGAGAAGAAGCTGCAAAATTAACAGAAGAAGAGTTAGCTAAGAAAGCTATTAAATATGAAGCTATAATTGATGTAGAAAAAGATGAGTATAATTTAAGTTTAGCACCTTTAAAAAAGCTAGAATTTAATGTATTTAAAGCAAAAGCTGAGCTCTTAGAAAATTCAAAAATAGAGTTAAAAATTGCAGAAGGAAGTTTTAGACCCAAAGCTATTTTACACGGGAGTTTAAATATTAATGCCAGTAAAGCAGAACTAAAAAATGGCGAAAAAGGAGTTGTAGATTTTAAGGGAGTTACATTTGAAAAATTGCAGCTACAAACAGAATCGCCTTATTTTAAGGTAGATTATATGGGGTATAAAGGCGAAGTTAAATTTGCAAAATTCCCGGTGACGATTTCAGAAATAGGAGTAACGGCTAATGACCAAAAAGCGTCTTTAACATTTGCATTAGATGTAAATCTAATGGGAAAAGGTTTTTCCGGAGGAACAAAATTAGAGATAGTTGGAAAATTTAGTGAAGAAGAAAACATGCACCGATGGAAATTCGATAAAATAAATATTGGAAGAATACAGGTAGCAGCAGATTTAGGAAAGGTTAAGTTTAAAGGATTAGTAGATATTAAAGATAACGACCCTGTTTATGGAAATGGTTTTTATGGTGAGTTAGAAGCTGACTTTAATAAAATAAACGTAAAAGCAACCGCATGGTTTGGAAAAACAGAAGTTAGGTATTGGTATGTTGATGCTTACGCTGATTTGTCAGGTTTAACAACCAAACCGAAAATAGGACCTGTTGAAATTAATGGTTTTGGAGGTGGAGCTTACTATCACATGACTAAAAAAACAAATCCACCTCAATTAGTTTATGAAGGTACACCGGTAAAAACACCCGGACCACCATCAGGAATGGACTATGCGCCGGATAAAAACTCCGGACTAGGATTTAGAGCTATGTTAGGGTTTGCATTAGGTAATGAAAAAGCATTTAATGGAAAGGTAGGTTTTGAAATGGCTTTTAATACCCATGGAGGTCTTAATAGAATCTTATTCTTTGGAGAAGCCCATATTATGAAAACCATAGATTTTAAGTTTGGCGATAAGTTTAAACAAAAATTGACTGCTATGCAGGAGAAAATCAATGGTTTTGGAGAGAATAATACCGTTATTCAAAAACTTAAAGAAACAAAACTTACAGAGTATAGTAAAGTAGCATTTCCACAAGACGGGTTAACTTTTGATGCCGGAATAGATGCACATTTTTCAATGGAAATGGATTTTAAAAATAATTCTTTTCATAGCGAAATGGAAGTATATGTAAATACACCGGGGAATTTTTTCAGTGGAGTAGGTCCTAGAGGAAGAGCCGGTTGGGCAGTTTTTCATACAGGCCCGGATGGTTGGTATATACATATGGGAACTCCTAAAGATAGAATAGGGCTAAGAGTAGGTATAGGTTCGTTTAGTATTAAAGCAACAACTTACCTAATGATAGGTGATAAAATCCCAGGAAGCCCACCACCTCCGCAAGCAGTAGCGGATATTTTAGGAGTAGATTTAGGTAAACTTGATTACATGCGTGATTTAAACGCTTTGGGTGATGGAAGAGGGTTTGCTATAGGAATGGATTTAAGTGTAGACACAGGAGATATGACTTTCCTAATTTTCTATGCCAGATTCAGAGCAGGTTTAGGTTTTGATATAATGATTAAAGATTATGGTGAAACAGCATGCAAAGGAAGTGGTCAGATAGGTGTTGACGGATGGTATGCCAACGGACAAGCTTACGCATACTTAGAAGGAGAGTTAGGGATTAAAATTAAATTATGGTTTATTAAGAAAAAAATACCAATAATTAAAGCTGGGGCAGCCGTGTTATTGCAAGCTAAATTACCTAACCCATCTTGGTTTAGAGGGTATGTTGGCGGTCATTATAGCTTATTAGGAGGATTGGTAAGTGGTAGATTTAGATTTAAAATAGAGTTGGGAGATGAATGTGAAATTATAGGAGGAGCACCGTTAGGAGGTCTTAAAATTATATCCGGAGTATCGCCTGATAATGAATCTTCAGAGGTAGATGTATTTACTACTCCACAAGCTGCTTTTAACATGAAAATTAATAAAGCATTTGAGTTAGAAGATGATCAAGGAGTAAAAACCTATAGAATTTTGTTAGATGAGTTTACAGTAACTAAGGATGGAACTGCTATTCAAGGTGAGTTAGATTGGAGTGCATCTAATGATGTAACTAATTTTGTTTCTTTTGATGTATTACCACCAAAATCAACAATAAAAGTAAAAGTAGCTGTGAGTTTCCAAGAATTAAGAAATGGTACTTGGGTAACAATCATGAGTAATGGTACAAAAGCACAAGAAATAGAAGAACGAAGTTTTACAACAGGAGAAGCACCAGATTATATTCCTGTTAAAAATATAGTGTATTCATATCCGGTAATTGATCAAAAATTCTTTTATCAAAAAGAAAGAACATCGGGGTATGTAAAGCTAAAAAGAGGGCAACCTTATTTATTTACTCCAGAGACAAATTGGAAACAAGCTGTTCGTTATGCAAACACAGAAGGACATTTAGCATCAAGTACGGTTAGCTATAATAAAGGAGAAAGACAAGTGAATTTTAACTTTGCTAAGCTCATAAATAAAAAGGAATATACATTATACCTAATTAGTACTCCGGAAAATCAAGAAGAAAAAGAAAATACTATTTCATATACAACGCAAGAAACCGGACAAGAAGGTAATACTGTTAAAATAAGAAATAAAGATGTACAACAAGTAATTAGTAATGATGCAGAAACAGAATTATTAAAGTACTCATTTAACACAAGCCAATACAATTTGTTTGCTGATAAAATCAATGCAAAAGATGTTACTCAACATTATTTAGAACCTATTTATTCTGATGTACATGCTATTCAAACAGATGTTAAAAGCTCAGAAAGATTTGATGCTATTGAATTGGAAGGAAGTGAATATTCAGATTATAAAGCATTGGTAACCGTAGAGGCAGTGTTGGATGATTCATATTATGAGAATAAAATTTATAATTTAATATATAAAGGATACCCGTTAGAAGCTGATTTTACTTTTAATAGAAATATAAATGAGTTAGGGATGCCTCCTAAAAAAGGAGTTGATATTTTAACATGGTATGTGCCTTATTTAAAGCAAAACCCGAATTTTTCCTTATTAGATAAGAGAATACCTTACAGGTATCACTTACCATATCATTATAAAATGGACTTTATAGATTTACAATATAAAGTAGTTAATAAATACTTGAATTATCCGGATCAATATGCAAATCAAATTCAGAAATATAATTACATAATAAATGGAATTTTTCCGGCTTTAAGCTCAGGGAAATATAAAGTACAAATGCAATATGTTTTACCAGGGAATATTTTAGGAAGTAAAGCAATATTTAAATATAAAAATCCATTTTAGTTAGATGAAAAAGATAGTCTTTTTATTAGTTTATGTATGCTTAGTTTCTATAACTATGGCGCAAAATACTTCAGAAAAAGCAGAAATTAAAGTGTTGAGCAGGCCGCACCCTAGTAATAAAATAATGTTAAGATGGGCTCCTAATACTCCAATGTCATTTCGAAAATTAAATACATTTGGATACCAACTTAAAAGATTTACAATAAGTATTAGCGGGCAAACATTGTCAAAACCTATTGAAAAGGATTTAGGTCTTTTTAAACCTGCTGAACCAGAAGAGTGGATGAAAATTATTGAAAAAAATAACAATGCAGCAGTCATGGCTCAAGCTATTTTTGGAGAGAGTTTTAATGTGGAGGGGCAAGGAACTTTGGAAGGAATTATTAATATGTCTCAGGAGCAGGAACAACGATTTACATGGGCTTTATATGTTGCAGATCAAGATTTTGAAGTAGCTAAATTAGCCGGGTTAGGTTTTGAAGATATAGAAGTTAAATCGACTGAAAAGTATGTTTATAAAGTATATCCGCTTGTGCCTAAGAATGAAATGCTTATTAAAGACGGAGGTGTGTTTGTTGGGTTACAAGATTATCAAGAATTGCCTAAACCTTTAGATTTAGCAGCAATTTTTGATGATGGAAAGGTAATGTTAAATTGGAATTATGCAATACACATTAATGAATATAACAGTTACTTTGTTGAACGTTCTAAAGATGGTGTTTCTTTTGAAAAACTTAATAAATTACCTTATACCACATTAAATAGTGGAGGCAGAGTAGACACTAAAAGGATTTATTATACCGATTCTATTATTAATAACAAAACTTATTATTACAGAGTAAAGGGAAGAACTCCTTTTGGTGAATTAAGTCCTCCTTCTGAAATTATTTCAGGAAAAGGATTAAAAGTTTTGCCTTATGTTCCTAAAATTTCTTCCAAAGAAATTATAAACGATAATAAGAGTGTGATTTTAGAATGGGAATTTATGAATGAAGGTAATGAGTTTATTTCCGGTTTTAAATTAAACCAAAGTGATAAGGTTGATGGAGTGTATAAAACAGTAATTAATACTATAAAACCAACTCAAAGAAAAATTCAATTTGATGAATTAACCCCAACAAATTATTTTACAATTACTGCTATTGGAAAAAATGGAAGTAATAGAGAGTCGTATCCGGTATTAGTTCAACCTGTAGATTCAATACCACCTCAAAAACCAATTAACTTAGAAGGTAAAGTGGATAGTTTAGGTGTGGTAACTTTAAAATGGAAAGCAAATGCTGAACCAGATATGTTAGGATACAGAGTTTTTAGAGGGAATAACAAAAATGAAGAATTTTCACAACTCACGGTAAGTCCACATTTAGCTACTATTTTTTATGACAGTATATCTGTTAAAAGTTTGAATGATAAAGTGTATTATAAAATTGTAGCAGTAGATCAGCGGTTCAATATGTCTGAATTTTCAGATGTGCTAACATTAAAAAAACCTGATTTTATCCCTCCAACATCACCGGTAATAACTTCATATCAAGCAAAAGAAGGCAAAGTATACTTAAAATGGGCTAATAGTCAGAGTACAGATGTAGAAAAGCATGAGGTTTATAGAAGAGTTAGAGACAGCATTCAATGGAATTTAATAACTTCTTTACCAAAAGATTCTTTAAAAATATCTTACACAGACTGGATTGATGAAAATATAGACGGAGGAACTGATTATCAATATTTAATAAAAGCTATTGATGATAGTGGCTTGCAATCTACAAATGAAGACTACTTGACGGTTGAAATTCCAAAGAATATATTGGAAACCGGAATAAAAAATGCAGGAACTTATATTGACAAAACTAATGCTTTCATTGAGTTGTTTTGGAAAATAATTGATAAAGAAAGTATAGCAGAGATTATGGTTTATAAGGGAGTTAAAGAGAAAAAAACTACTCTTTTAAGAAATGTACCTCCGGTTATAACTAGAATAGTTGATGAAGATGTGCATCCTAATAATGTATACATATACATCTTAAGACCAGTTTTTAAAGATGGAAGTTTTGGGCAAATCAAAAGGTTGGAAGTTAAGTATTAACGTATGATAAAAAGAATACTTTTCTGTATAAGTTTGTTGTTTTTTATTAATGGGTTTTGCCAGTCGGAATTGTATGTTTTGCATTCGGAAGTTGATAGTTATTCTGATTCTTATAGGCAGTATTGGTATAGTTTATCTTATCGTCAAGTAAAACATAATGCTTCTGTAGATAATGTTAATATTAAGCTAGATTATTTTGACTTTTTTAATGATGATCCAAGTTGTGATTGTGGAGGTCCATGTGGGCAGTATGCAGATAAGTGTTCAGGTACAGAATATCATGATGTGTCAGGTTTAGTATGGGAATATTACAGTAATACCGGTTGGAAGGAAATTCCTAATTTAAAGAATAAAGATAAGAGATAATTACAGATGTAAAGCAAAATGAAAAAGTTATTTAGTTTATTGTTTTTTTACTCAATAATAGCGTACTCACAGCAATATAATTATAATGTTAAAATAACAAACTATAATTATCAAATGTATGCTAAGAGTGGTTTGTGTGGTGATGCCAAACACGTTAGATTATCAGTAACAGATGTTAATAATTATACCTATGATTTATTTTTTACAGGAAATCCTTATGATTTAGTTAAATCTCAATTAGTTGATAGGTATTTTGTTAATGAAATTAAGAGTATTAAATTCTCTTCGTATATACATGAGCAAGATGCTGTTGGGTTATGTAATGGATATACAGCTAGTGTTAGTGAAACTAGAAATGTAGTATATGATTCTAATAATTTTTCTTCTGGAACTATAACAGGTACAGACAATGGTGGAGGACAGGCTATTATCAATTTTTCTTTTGATTATGAGATAACAAAGGTAAAGAAGAATTATAGTTATAAATTGGAATACGATATAGATTTATCAAATAAATCTAATATAGAATATATTCCGTTTGATAATTACAGTGGAAATTATAAGGTTACTCTTGATGCTAATCTTGAAAAAAAAATAGTTTATAATGAAAGCGTAATAACATCATACAATTCAGATCTTATCCAAATTAGAAATATTAAGTACGATAGTATTGTTAGATTTATAAACCCTATAGATTTAGTTGTAGCCCGAACTAATATTAGTTTTCGAACCAGTTCTATGTTGGCATGTGTGGATTCTAACGTGGATTCTAATGGAATAACTACTTTAGATTCAACAGAGAATACTAATGTAGATAATGAAAAAGGATGTTTAGCATATAATTATATCTTTCCACCTTGCGGATCTATAACAGTTAATCATTTTAATTTATATAGAATTTACGAAGATCCAAAACTTATTTCTGGTAATGTCAATGAAGGATTTTCTAATCTCGAGTTAAAAAACTGTGAACCATTAAAGTTTTATGTCAATGATTGTAATCAAACATCAAGTTATGCTGTTGAGTATTCTGTTGGCACAGGAAACTTTAAACCTTATTTAGCATATGGAAGAAGAGGTAGTTTTTTTGAACTTGATGCTAAAAATATAGAAGGTGCAGGTATAGGTAGCAATGTAAATATTAGGGTTAAATATTATGATAAAGATTGTGAGCAATATGCTTATTTATGTAGTAAAATTTTAACATTTAAAGTGGTTCCCTGCTCACCCCAAATTGTAATGCATCCATCTAATGGAAAGACTAGCTGCTCCTATAAAAAAGATGGAAATTTTTCATTTACAGTAAATAGAAAACTTGAAGAAAACGAAAAGTTAATAGTTACTTTATATTATGAGTTTAGCCCTGGAAATTTTAATGCTTATAAACAACAAGTTACAGATGTATTAGAAGAAGTTACAGATAATGGTGTGACAACTTATAAATTTACTTGGGATAATAACTTAGACTCTTTAGATGAAGGAAAGTATTATGTAAAATTTCAAACAATTAAAGGAGCTGGTACCATTAATCAAAATGATCCTAGTTGGGCTTCTGTAGAAGAAACAAATACTTTTCAAATAGAAATAGTATCTAATGTCTCTTTTGCGGCTAAACTTAAAAATAATGAATCATGTTTTCTGTCAGGAGATGGTAAAATCGAAATTTATGATGTTTCCGGAGAACAAGGACGGACTTTTGAATATATAATTTATGAACTCCAAGGAGGTACTACAATGGTTGTTAAAGATTGGACATCTTTTTCGAATAGCAGTGTAATTGTTGATAACTTAAAAAAAGCTACTTATAGAATTAAGGTAAAAGATAGTAAAGGTTGTTTAGCAAAGTAAATAAAATTCTATGAATAAAAAATTTATACTCATGATGAAAAGAGTAAATAAAGTAGGAATAGTGATTATGTTTTTATTAAACGTAATGACTATGTTGGCTCAAGAACCTGCAGATAAAATAGAAGAAGTCGTAATAGGAGGACCTTCTGTAGAATTAGAAGTTGAATTAGCAGCAGTTCAAGAAATAACTGCAAATGATGCTAAAAATGGAGTTATTGAAATAATAAAGGCAGTAGGCGGATGGGGTGCCGGATCTTATTCATATGAGTGGTACAAAAACTCAGTGTTAATGAATCCACAACCAGTAATAGACGTAAATAAT
The DNA here is from genome assembly GCF_050606265.1 of Tenacibaculum sp. TC6. Classification (NCBI taxonomy): domain Bacteria; kingdom Pseudomonadati; phylum Bacteroidota; class Flavobacteriia; order Flavobacteriales; family Flavobacteriaceae; genus Tenacibaculum; species Tenacibaculum sp. TC6. The sequence continues at coordinate 96,407 of NZ_JBOCUK010000002.1, forward strand.
AAAATAAATGGACTTGAACCAGGAGAATATCATGTAATTATTAAAAGTAAAACTTGTGAGGCAATTAGTGAAAAAATTACTTTTACCAATCCTCCCTCATTTGATGTTACCGCAACAGTATCTCAGAGTATAAATTGTTATGGAGGCACTGGAACAATAAAAGCTACAGTTAAAGGAGGTATAGCACGAAGTAATGGAGGTTATATTGTAGAATTGCGAAAAAGTGGAAATTCAACAATTTTGGAAACACAGACTGTTCCTTTTTCAACATTAGAAAAAATAGTGAATTTTACTGGAAGAGAGCATGGTACATATCAAATAACCGTTAAGGATAAGTATAATGAAGAAATTAAAACAGTTTCATTAATACAACCACCAGTATTGTCTACGCCAACTGCTACGGTAACAAACGTTTCTTGTAACGGAGGTAAAAATGGAACAGTAACAATCTCAATTACTGGAGGAACTTCTCCGTATGTTTTGACTCTTGAAGGAAGTGAAGTTTTGGATGAAACAACAGGGAAACCAGAGGAGTTTAACACATCGATTTCAGTTTCTGATTTAGAAGCAAAAACATATACTTATATAGTAAAGGATAAGAACGGTTGTCAAACTTCATTAGAAAATTTTACCATCACACAACCTCCAGCCTTAAATGTTTCAAAAATAACTGATGGAAATCCAACCTTTAATAATGCTAGCGACGGATTTATAAATATAGCAGTTTCAGGAGGTAGAGCAGGATATAGTTATCAATGGTACAAAGATGGAAGTACTACTCCTTTTGCTACTACTCTAAATGTATCAGGGTTAAAAGCAGGCATCTATAAAGTGAGAGTGACCGATGCCAATAGTTGTGTTCAAGAGTTTACCGATATGGTTCTTACAAATCCTGCTAAGCTGGAAATACAACTAACAAAAACCGATATTAAATGTTTTGGAGATAACACGGGAAGTATTGAGGCAATGGTTTCTGGCGGAGCTAGTAATACGTATAAATACGAATGGTTTAAAGTAGAAGGAGCTACCAATACAACTATTGGAACAAATAGTAATAGTATTACAGGTTTAAGTATTGGCACTTACAAAGTAAAAGTTACCGTGTTATTAAATAGTGTTGAGGTAGAAACCAATGAAAATACCATAACTTTAAACCAACCCATTGCTCCAATTAGTATACATAAATCTATCATGACGGTATCTTGTAAAGGAGGAAATGATGGTAGTATTAATTTAACAGTAGATGGAGGTACATTACCATATACTTATTCATGGTCAAATGGACAAAAGACACAGAATATAGCAGGACTTTTTACAGGTAGTTATACCGTTAAGGTTACAGATGCAAATAATTGTTTTATTGAAGAAACATATACTGTTAATGAACCTTCAAACGAATTAAATGTTACCTATAATAGTCATCAAAATCCATTAGCTTTCGGAGCTACGGATGGAAGCATTAATATTTCAGTATCAGGAGGAACCTTACCTTATACTTATCAGTGGTTTAATGATGGAGGAAATGTAATAGGAACTTCTCAAAATATAACTAATATAGGAGATGGAACTTATAGAGTATTAGTAACAGATGCTAAAGGATGTACTGATGAATTGTATCAAATAATAACAGAACCTGATGAGTTAATTGCTACAATCACTATACCAAATGATGGAGTATTGTTTTGTAATGGAGATACTGATGGAAAAATGAATGTATCTGTTGTTGGAGGAATAAAGCCTTACAGATATCATTGGTATGAAGTTGATGGAGGAGGAAATAAGGTATTTATAGCTGATGCAACTGCTATTATATTGAGTGGTATTGGTTCAGGAACTTATGGAGTTGAGGTTACAGATAGAGATGGAAGCGGAGTAAAAGCCAATGCTTTGAAAACAATGGTAAACCCAGGTAAAGTAGAAATTGACAAAGTAACTGTAAAAGAGGTAGATTGTTATGGAGAAAAAACAGGAAAAATAACCATAAATGTAATAGGAGGTACAGGTTCATACATATATAAATGGTATAAAGTTGGCGAGGTTGCAGAAATAGGAACAACTAACGTATTGGAAAACTTAAAGTCAGGTGACTATAAAGTTGTGGTAACAGACTCTAATAATTGTCCGAATCCTCCAATAGAAAAAATTATTAGTGTTACAGAACCATCCGAATTAATTTTAAGAAAAGATTCTCAAAAAAACTTAACAGGTTTTGAAACAGCAAATGGTGAAATTAATATTGAAGAAGTTTCAGGAGGAGTTTCTCCTTATACATATGAACTAAGGATTAAAGGAGCAACTTCAATAATTAGTTCATCTAATCTAACAACAGGGCTTTCTGCAGGTATTTATACCATGACAATTAAAGACGTAAATGGTTGTTCTATAAAAAAAGAATATACTCTTACTCAACCTGATAAATTAGTATTGAATTTAACGGTGGCTAATAAAATTGCCTGTTTTGGAGAAAAAGGTACAATAGGGTCACAGACAACAGGAGGTTTTTTATTAACAGGAACGACCTATGATTATAAATGGTATCATATAAATGATACAACTACAATTATAGGTACTTCACCAGAGATAACAGTTATTGCAGGTATCTATAAGTTAGTAGTAACAGATACTAATGGAAATACCGAGTCTAAAGAAATAGAACTTACACAAAACAATCCGATTAATATAGATTATGTATCAACAAATATTAGTTGTAATAACGGGGGGGATGGTAAAATAGATATAACGGTTACCGGAGGAACAGGAGTTTATACATTTAGTTGGAGCAATGGTATGCAAACACAAGATATAACCAATGTAGCTCAAGGAATTTATTCTGTAAAAGTTACAGATGAAAACGGATGTCAAAAAGAAGAAACAATAACCCTAACTGAACCATCAGTACTTACAATTACAAAAGATTCTTCTAAAGATTTAACAGGTTTTGAAATAGCAAATGGAGAAATTAATATAGAAAATGTTGTAGGAGGAACTGAACCTTATAGTTATGAATTAAAGTTAAAAGGAACAACTACAATTATAAGTACAAGTAATTTTATTACAGGACTTTCTGCAGGAACTTATATTATGACAATAGTAGATGCAAAAGGCTGTACCATAGATAAAGAATACGTTTTACAACAACCAGATAAATTAGAAGTAAGTTTAACAATAAATAAAAACATACCATGTAAGGGAGAAACTGGAGTATTAAATTCAGCTGTAATAGGAGGATATTTAATGAGTGAAGTAACATATTCGTATGAATGGTATAATATATCTGATCTTTCTACAATAATTAGTACAAACCCAACTATTACTACGGTTGCTGGAACATATAGATTGGTTGTAACAGATTCTAATGGTAACATAGCTTTTTCACAGGAAGAATTAAAAGAAAATGATTTAATTGAAATAGCCTTTACCAAGACAGATATAACCTGTTTTAATGGAAATGACGGAAGCATTGATATAACGGTAAAAGGAGGAACTGGTGTATATACATACGACTGGAATAATGGAGTAAAAACAGAAGATATTAATACCTTATCGGCAGGAATTTATTCTGTAAAAGTTACAGATGAAAATGGATGTCAACAACAAGAAACGATTACTATAAACCAACCCGATGAGTATAAAATACAATTACAAGAATTAACACGACCAACAGGATCGGGAGTTTCTGATGGAAAAATAGTTGTAACTGTGGTTGGAGGAGTAATGCCTTACGTTATAGAATGGAAAAATGAAAGCGGAAATATTATTAGTAATACAAATACTATAACGAACCTCCCTGCGGGTAATTATTACATAAAAGTAATTGACAGTAAAGGGTGTGAATTAAATGAAACATATAGTTTAAGTGAACCTGATCCACTTATTGCTAGTATAACACAAATTCAAGAGATACAATGTAATGGCGAAACCTCAGGAATACTAAAGGCTTTAGTAACAGGTGGTGTAGGAGGAAATACTTTTATTTGGTATAATGCCGATTTAGGAAATAGTGTAGGAACTACTGAAACAATATACAATTTACCGGCAGGGAATTATTATGTTAAAGTTACCGATTTTAATGGTATCGAAACGGTTAGTAATACATATACAATTACAGAACCTAATATAATTCAAGTTTCAGCTAACCATTCTGACTTAACTTGTTTTGAAAGTAATAATGGGACTATAATTATAGAGACAGTAGGTGGAACAGGTAATTATTTTTACCGACAAAGAATAAATGGCAATGCTTATAGCATATGGCAATCTTTTACAGGAAGTACCATTCTTGAAAACCTACAAGCAGGAGAATATGATTTACAAATAAAAGATAGTAATGATTGTTATTTTAAAGAAACTAACGGAGCAATCAAAACAATAAATTTAGTAGTAACACAACCTGAAATTTTAAATCTTGAAGGAAAAGTAAATAATACTACAGGTTTTGGTTTAACTAATGGAAGCATTGAAATTTCCGTTACTGGAGGAACTAAACCTTATGTTTACGAATGGAAAAATTCTTTAGGACAGATAATTAGTTCATCAAAAGACTTATTAACTATTGGAGCAGATACTTATATCGTTAAAGTAATTGATAGCAAAGGATGTTTTACAGAGAAAGAGTTTATAGTGAATCAACCGGATAAACTAGAAGCTACTATCAAACAACAAAACATAGTTTTATGTAATAATGATAATACAGCAAATATAAACTCAATAGTAACAGGAGGAATTCCCCCATACAAATATCAATGGTATAAAGAAGGAAATGGAAATATATTATCAACTGCTAACTCATTAAATAATATAGGAAAAGGAATTTATTATGTAATAGTAACAGATGCTAATGATAATACTGCTAAAAGTGCCAATTTAAATATTTCTGAACCAGAAATATTAGAAGTTACATTACAAACATCTGCAACGGGTTGCGGATTAAATAATGATTGGATTGTAATATCAAACGTAATTGGAGGAACCCCTCCGTATACCTATGCATGGAGTTCAGGGCAAAACACAAGTGAAATAACAAATGTCTCTTTAGGAAGTTATTTTGTACTGATAACTGATGCTAACGGTTGTCAAACATCAGGTAACATTACGCTTCAAAACACTACGCCATTAACTATTAAAGAAATAGTAAAAGATGAAATTTGTTATAAGAGCTGTACCGGAGAAATAGGATTAACTATCGAAGGAGGATTACCACCTTATCAAATACTATGGAATACGGGAGAAACAACTGATACAATTTCAGAGTTATGTTCTGGAGAATATACTGTTACAATTACTGATCAAAAAGGTTGTCAAGTTAAAAAAGCAATTTCTATTAAAGATGCTGAAGAATTTACTTTCGATTTAGTACCAGAAGAAGTAACCTTATGTTATGGAGAAACTATAGAATATGATGTAACAATGAATAATATAGCATCATATTCATGGGAATCTACCAACGGTTTTATCAGTGATAAAAGTGTTGTAGTATTATCTGAAGGAGGAATTTATACGTTAACAGTAACAACGGTAGATGGATGCGTAGTGTCTAAGAAAATACAAATTCATAAATCTGAAACTGTAATTGATGCACAATTAATAGTAACTTCTCAAGCCTTTGTAGGAGAAGATATCGTTATTATTAATGTGTCAAATCCGATAAGTGAAAAAGTTGAGTGGGAAATTCCTACGAATGTAACAATAGTACAAAAAACAAACGAAGGAATAGTACTTCGCTTTCCGGCGCCGGGAAATTATGATATTTCTTTAATTTCTTTCGAGGGTAATTGTAAAAAAATAGCAACTAAAAAAGTAAATGTTTTAAAAGCTAGAGATCTAACAGATGTAGGAGATAGTAAAAATCCATTTATAAAAGAATTTACCGTATTCTCAAACCCTAATAAAGGAAAATTCAAAGTAAATATTGAATTAGAAAAACAAGCAGAAATTTCATTACGTCTTTTCAATTTATCAGCCAATACAATTATTGAAGATAAAAAAATGGAAGGAGAAAAAGAATATGAAATAACCTATGATTTAGGAGCACCGGCTGGTATATATGTTCTGCTATTAGAAACACCAAAAGCTCGTAGAATTAGAAAAATAGTTATTGAATAATGAAAAAATATTTAGTTAGCTTAATAATAGCAATAATCTCTATTTATGCCTGTGTAAATGAAGTAGCCTTACCTGTTTATACAGATTTTGATACGGAAGTTGTCAATAATGATTTTACAGCTCCTGTTAAAGTAAAAATAATAAATAATACAGATGGAGCAGATACGTATAAATGGACGTTTGAAGGTGGAGTGCCGGAAACCTCTACAAGTAAAAATCCGGGAATCATAACCTATGCTAATGAAGGAGAGTATATTATTACTTTGGAAGCTTCTAATAGAGATGGAAGTATAGATATAAAAACAAAGACAATAGAAGTAAAACCTACAATAATAATTGATTTCGATGTAGAAATTTTACAGAATAATTTTTCTCCTGTAGAAGTTAAAATAACGAATAAAACTAAAGGAGCATTAGCTTATGACTGGTTCTTCCAGGGAGGTAATGTTGAAACATCCGCAGAGCAACATCCACAAAATATAGTTTTTACATCAACTGGAGAGCATACAATTAGACTAAAAGTAAGTAACGGACAAGAAAATTATACGTTAGAAAAAAAGATAGAGGTAAAACCTCGTTTAGAAGCTAAGTTTGATTATTCAGTGGCATTTGAAGATGATGATTATCAAATACCTGTAAAAGTTACTTTAACCAATAAAAGTGTGAGTGCAACAGCTTTCCAATGGTCTTTTGAAGGAGCCAATATAGTTAGTAGTTCAGAAGAAAATCTCGAAATAGATTTTATAACCCCGGGAGTACACATAATAAAACTAAAAGTAACCAATGGAAAAGAAGAAAAAGAAATTTCTAAAACTATTGAAGTATATAAAAACACCAACTTAAGAAGTTTTCAAAATATAAAATTAGGAATAAATACAGCTCATAAAGAAAATAAAATAGGAGCTTTCTTTTCTACAAAAACAAGAAAAGTATATAAGGATAATGAAATTACTGATGATGTAGGTCGTTTAATTGACCTTGTTTTTTTCGGATTAAATGAAAGTTTTTCCTATAATAAATTTGTCAGCCCAATTCAAGCATCTACCGTTGCCTTTTCTACTATTCCTAACGCACAAGTAACAAAGTTTATAAATAGTTTAGAAAAATGTAATTGTAGTATTCAATTGTCAGAAAATGAATTTGACACTATGACTAATGATAGTTTATTTTCAAATATGATGTTTACTGAAACTAATGAAGGATTAAAGGAATTTAATGATATTATTATCCCTAGAATTATCCCTTTTGAAACATCAGATAAAAGAAAAGGAGCCATAAAAATTAAACAATTTGTTAAGCAAGCAACAAGCTCCTATATACTTGTTGATATAAAAATTCAAAAAGAAGCTAATTAAGAAGAAGTATATGAAAACAATGTTAAGTACTAAAAATATGCTGAAAAAACTATTTTTCTTATTCACTATCTGGTTTCAAATATCTGTTTTTGCACAAACATACCCGGTACAAGTTACTCCACAAGTAATACCCCCTTATAGTGTAAAATTATCCGATTATATTACAACATCAAATGAAAAATTATATGTAAACATTTTACTTACTGATGTAAATGAGGTAGGACGCAGAATTAAGTTGAAAATGTATATAGAAGGGCAAGGGCTTTCTATAACAACCAATGATGTACTTATAGGAGAAACACCAATATATGTTGATGGAGGAGTTAATTTAAGGCTCACAAATCTAGATTTACGCCCTTACTTTCAAGTAAATAATTTAACAGGAATTACTTCACAACAATACAATACACCATTACCAAATGGAGGTTATGATTTTTGTTTTGAAGTATATGATTATTTTACCAATAGAAAATTATCATCAAAAAGTTGTACAACAATATATTTATTACAAAATGACCCACCAATCTTAAATTTACCGTTTAGAGATAATATTGTTGCCGCAACAAATCCTCAAAATATAGTATTTACATGGACGCCGAGACATACAAATGCAACAAATGTACAATACGAGTTTACATTAAAAGAATTGTGGGATATACAAAACCCGCAAGCAAATTTTTTAGCCTCAATTCCATTTTATCAGACCACGACACAAACCACAACACTATTGGTTGGACCAGATGCTCCCCAATTATTGTCTGGAAAAATGTATGGTTGGCAAGTAAGAGCTTTTGTTAGTGATGGTATAGAAGAAACTTCGGTATTTAAAAACGATGGAAAAAGTGAAATATTTTGGTTTAAATATTTAGAAAATTGTTTACCGCCATCTTTTGTCATTTCGCAGGCTTTAAACGCAGAATCAGTAAGAATTAATTGGCAAATATCTGATCATATAAAATATCAAATTCAATATAGAAAAAAAGGATTTGGAGATGAAGACTGGTTTAATCTGGAAAGTTACACTAATGAAGGAACCATTTATAGTTTAGAGCCCAATACAGTTTATGAATTTAGAGTAGGAGGAGAATGTACACCTTTATCCGGCTATGCTTATTCTAATATTCAGGAATTCACAACTCCTTCAAATGATGAAGCGGCATATTACAATTGTGGATTCACTCCGCAAATCGATATTAATAATACCGAGCCATTACCTACATTAAAGGCAAATGATACATTTACAGCCGGAGATTTCCCTGTAGTAGTAAGAGAAGTGACAGGAAGTAATGGAGTTTTTAGTGGTTGGGGATATATAACGTTACCTTTTTTAGAAAATATTAAAGAAATTATTGATGCTGTAAATATAGCTACTAATGATAGTAACGACGAGAATGGAAAGGGAGGAAATGTTAATATAGGTAAATATACCAGAATAAAAGTTGTTTTTAAGAGTGTCCATATTAATACAACGAAACAACTGACACAGGGAGTTGTAGAAACCGATTATGATCCTACATGGGGAGGTATTTTAGATGTAGATGAAGTTATTGATGATATTGCAGGAAATGATGGTGCTATATCTGTATACGATGCCACTAATGTTGATGGTTTAGAAGATGTAAAAGTAACAGATAACGGAGACATAATTTTAGTATTAAATGATGGAACAGAAATCCCCATAGAAACTGACAAGCCCGTAGTTATTAAAGGAACAGATAAGCAATGGACAGTTGATGAGGAAGGTAATGTATCTAGTGGAACGCCAGCAGAAGGGGGTACTCCTGATAATAATAATACAGAAGGAATTTCTGGATCAGGAAATGTTGAGGAAATTAGTAATAAAGATGTACAAGTAACTTTTACACCGTCAGGTTTTTATGGTTTTGATGTTTATCAGACGTCTATAAAATCAGAGAAGTATAAAAATGAATACGAATTTATCAAAACACATGATAATAAAGAATATTCTGTACGCTATAAATTAATTTCAGATAAGCCTGAGGCTGATGATGTGGTTAAAGTAAATGCGGTGTTTTCAAATGGAAAAACAAAAGACGACATTGTATTTAAAACTAAACAAGGGGCAAAAGTAGAAACAACATGGTTAGGTAATGAAGCAACCCTACAATTAAAACGTACGTTTAATTTTGCAAAAGATGAAATACTAGCCACAGTAAAACCCAAAGATTCTACCGATAAATATACTATTGCAGGTAAATTAAATACTTGGCATGTACAACAACGTGAAATCAATTTAACCTTGATTTCAGTTAACGGAGCATCCACTTCGGGAGTTAAAGAACGTATTAATGAAATATATAATAAGGCAGGAGTTCATTTTAAAATAGATACTGTTCACTATAGTACAGCTATAACATCATTAAATAATGGAGATAGTGATATACTGGCAAATTATACTCCTGAAGAGCGTGGTTTTATTAATGATTTTACCGCTAAAAATGGTTCTAAGAAAGACCAGTATTACCTATTTTTTATAGATAAGACCAATATAACTTTAGCTAGTGATGTGGAAGGGTTTATGCCTTTAAAGCGTCAGTTTGGCTTTGTATTTACCACACAAGACCCAGGACGTGTGGCAGCTCATGAATTAGGACATGGTATCTTCGGATTGAAACATCCGTTTGATCAATACAATGCTGAAAACGCTAAAAACGAAAACGAATATTTAATGAGTTACGGAACAGGAATTGCTTTTAGCCATATGGATTGGCAAAAACTTCACGCTCCGGGTATTCAATTATACTGGTTTCAAGATGATGAGGCTGGGGAGAGTACAATAGTTAAATTGATACCATCTGAATTTAAAAATTCAGATGGTACTTATACTTTTATGACTCTTAATGGTAGTTATATAACCTTGCCTAAAGGTATAAAAGAACTCACATTTAGTACAGGTTTAGATAACTTTGATAAGTTTATTGATTATCCAATTGGTGCGTTAATTAAGTTTAAGATAAACGATGTTACTTTTAGTGCAGAAGTTAATAGGAGTAGTAATTTTACTGATATAACAAAAGAAGATCTAACTTTTACATATAAAGGTTTTAAATCTTTAAGTGATGGTCATTTTTATGGAACAGCTAAAGAAGAAAAGGGTTATAATAAATTTGAAGATGGAAAAGTAATTGCACTAATTCCCCATTATACAACAAAGTATAAAGACCCTTATAATTTAAGTGGAACAATTGAGTCAGGTTATCAGTTGATTAAAATTTCTAGAGAGGATTTGAGTTTTGCTCCAAATACAGGAGAACAAGTTACGTTTAATTTGATAGATGACTATACCAGTATTTCTAAATTTTTCAGTAACTATAGAGCAAACCCAAAACCTTCAAAGTCGTATTCATACAAAGAGACTCCTTTTAATTCTCAATTTGAGTTACAAGCTGAATATGTGAATCCAATATTAAAAGATTTTAGTTGGACGAATAAGCATGCAATTTTAGCAAAGTATGCTGTTTTAAACAATGCACAACCTGAATTATTTAAATCGTTTTTTAAACAAAAGTATGGAGAAAAAAGCTATATAGATATTTTTAAAGAATTAGATATTGATAAGTTAAAAGAGATTTATATCGATTTAATTAATTCTTTCTCAAAAGAAAGGGATAGTTTAATTCAAGAGCTCCATAATTTATTAGCAACTGTTAAAGTAACTACACCATCTCTCGTAGCTGTTGAATCAGTTAGAATTAATGAAATTTTAAAACAGCTTACTACTGAACAGATTACGAACTATATAAACCCTAACCAAAGAGAGACAGCTATAGAACTATTACTATTTGCAAATGGAACTCATACAGATTATGGAGAAGATAATGGAGATATAACCTCAATAACAAATAAATTTGACGAACAAATACTAAAGCTCGTAAAGTTTGTTAAAGAAGGAGATGAAAAAAATACCTTAATTACTTTAACCCAAGATGATTATAAGTTGTTTTGGGAATCAATTAAAAAATTAGATGAAGATATTATTCCTGATTTTCTGAATTTATATACTGAATATGTAAATAAAAAAGAAAGTGATAGAATAAAACATAGAACAGATATTCTAACAAAATTATCAGACGTTAAAGAAGACGATTGGGGTAATAAAACAGAAAAAGTTTTTGCAAGTATTATTTCTAATTTAGAAAACCGTTCACAAGATCAAGCAGATTTAGTAAAATATTTTGAATCTAAACCAGAGGTCTTAAAAAATGCATTCAGCAAGCTTGATAATTTTGTAAAAGTAGAAGAATTAGCAAATTTTGTATTTACTATTTGTTCGTGGAAAGTAAAATTAGGAGATACTTCAGGTATTAATGAAGAAGCGTTTAAAGAGTATGCTGAAGTTAATTATTTAGCAGGCACAAGTTATGATGCTGTAAAGTATATAAAACCTATAAGTCAAGAACATAATTATATTCCTTATTTTAGAGAAAGTTGGATTAAAAGCGCACAGAGAGGAGATAATTATTACTTAGATACCAAGTTTACCGATAATAAAATTAATTTAGAGTTATATAGGTATGGACACGAAATTATAAATGATAGTTATTCTCCACTTGAATATGTATATATACATTTTAGAGAAGATAGTTCTTATAAAACTCATCAATTCAAAAAAGGAACAGGTTTAAAAGTACCCGCAATATTTATTCATTGGTTAGATGATAGTGTAGATGATGATCAGAATATGGCTGTAGCTAGAGTTGTAGGAAATATCTTAGCTATAGTTGCTGCCCCAAGTACTTTTGGTGCAAGCTTAGCACCATTTGTAGTAAATGTTGAAGTTGCTGCAAATCTTATCGATATTTATGTAACGGTAAATAGACAGGAGTTAATAGATACTGGTTTACAAGAAGAGTTAGCATATTGGGATGCCGCATTTGCCATTTATAGTTTAAAAGATTTGCCAGATGCTATTATAGGACTTGGAAGGGCTGGGAAAGGATTTATAAATACGATAGATAACATTGCAGGGGCAATTCAGCAAAATAGAACGATACTAAAATCCGAGAACTTAAATAATGCAGTTGATGCATTCCATGCGATTGAAAGTACGGCGAAAAAAGAGGAAGTTATTAAGGCATTAGACGAGATGCTTTATGTTTTAAAGTATAAAAATCCACAAAAATTAGACCCTGTTTCAAAATTAATTAACTATAGAACGTATTTTAAATTTAGAACAAAGTTAGTAACAGAGTTTAAAAAAGGAGCCCCCACTATTATTGATATTGAAGCTTCAGGGGTTGACTTTAAGCCATCATTAATATATACAAATGGAGGCTCAAAAGTAAACCTAGGAACTTTGGAGTTTAATTCAAGTAATGTATTAGTACTTTCAGACTCCAAGAGACTCTTACCATCTGGTATCACAAATACTGAAGAGCTAGCTACCATTAAAAACGTGTTAGTAGAAACTGCTGCGGGTTCTAAAGGAATTAAGAACATAAGTGTTGTTAAAAACCTTGATGATGGTGAAATATATCTTAGTTTAGTTGGAGGGCTTAGAGAAGACATTATAAAACTACAAGTAGATGAATTACTAGCGTTGAGAGATATTCATAATCCTAATAAACTTAATCACAATTGTTTTACCTGTGCTATTAAATATCAAAATGAATTTACAAAAGGTACGAATGAAGTTATTGAAGAAATAGCCAAAAAGTACCATGCAGGTGTTGCTCCAGAAGAGATTAATAAATTAATTTATGATGTATTCGGTTTTGATAATATAAAAATTCATAACGCTCTTGATTTTGATAACTTAACTATTAAATTAAGTGGTATTCACCAAGAAAGTGTCATACTTGTTGGAAAGTATGAAGAAGATTTTATAGAAGACTTTACATCACATCATGCTTTTAATGCAAGAAGGGTGGCAAATAGAGAGTGGGAAATCATAGATATTCAAAATGGAGCAAAATATGATAAAACTTATATAGATGATAAGTTTACTTCCATTGAAGTGTTCGAAGTTTTGTATAAAGACCATACATACATTTCTAGAAACAATTTAAAACGAGATTTACCTAAAGAGATACATGTATGGGTAGATAATATGCCCAAAGAGTTTCTTAATACTTTAGAAGGATTACCATATACGAAGTTACAGCAATTTGTAAGAGAGTTTGATAATAAAGTAGAAATATTATCAGAGTTTAATAAGGATCCACTTTTATTTAAGGTATGGGAAACCATGGAAAGAAGTCCAAATATACCCGTAAGTATTAGAACCAAGATAGCAAACCTGCAAGGTGCAAAACGTGTAATATGTAAATAAATAAGTTTTGATTATGACAATTGAAGAGTTAGAAATATTATTAAAAGATATCATTGAAGAAGGTAAATATATTTATAAAACTTTTGAAGATGAAACCTATATATATGTATTTACCAAGTTAGAAAAATTAAGAGGTATAGATCATGATGATAGGTATGGAAGAGTGGGAGGACCAGGTCCAATAGTGGTAGACAAACAAACTAAAGAGTTTAAAAGAGTTCATTACATGGATGTACCATCAGAATTACGAAAAAGAAACTCTAAAAAAAGAACAGTAGATAGTATTGCTAAAGGTATTATAAAAAGAAAATATGTAAATGAAGGTGATGTATATAATTTTTTAAAGTTAAATTATAGAGGAAATGAAAAGTTTACTTTTGGAAAAGTACTTTATGATTTAGAAAAGGATTTAGAGATTCTTAGCTTACAATTTAAAAATAATGAACTTAGAGATAAAATGATAAACTTTTTTGATGTTATTAATGTAAAATGTAAGGTAGAAGATAACGGTTGGTTAGTCATAACAAGAGTCCCGGAGCAGTCTTAAAGAGGTAATATGACAATTGAAGCGTTAGAAATATTATTAAAGGACATGATTCCAAAAGATGAATACATATACGATACCTATGAAGATGAAACCTACATTTATGCATTTACAAAATTAGAAAAATTAAGAGGGATAGACTTTGATGACAGGTATGGAAAAGTTGGAGGACCTGGTCCAATAAGAGTAAATAAAAAAAATAAAGAGTTTAAAAGGGTTTCTAATAGGGATGTCCCTTCACATTATTATGATAAAAATCGTGTTGAACGGACTATTGATATTATTGCTAAAGGTATTGTAAAAAGGCAGTATGTAAATTTTAACGATACTTATGACTTTTGTAAAATTAAATTTAAAGAAAAAGATGATTCAAAATTTAATTTCGGAAAAGCTATTTACAATCATAAAGAGACCACGGATATTCTTAGTTTACATTTTAAAGATAATGAGCTTAGAGATAAAATGATAAACTTTTTTGATGTTATTAATGTAAAATGTAAGGTAGAGGATGATGGTTGGTTAGTCATAACAAGAGTTCCGGAGCAGTCTTAAAGAGGTAATATGACCATTGAGAAATTAGAAATATTATTAAAAGATATCATTGAAGAAGGTAAATATATTTATAAGACATATGAGGATAAGGATTATATATATGTATTTACCAAGTTAGAAAAATTAAGAGGTATAGATCATGATGATAGGTATGGAAGAGTGGGAGGACCAGGTCCAATAGTGGTAGACAAACAAACTAAAGAGTTTAAAAGAGTTCATTACATGGATGTACCATCAGAATTACGAAAAAGAAACTCTAAAAAAAGAACAGTAGATAGTATTGCTAAAGGTATTATAAAAAGAAAATATGTAAATGAAGGTGATGTATATAATTTTTTAAAGTTAAATTATAGAGGAAATGAAAAGTTTACTTTTGGAAAAGTACTTTATGATTTAGAAAAGGATTTAGAGATTCTTAGCTTACAATTTAAAAATAATGAACTTAGAGATAAAATGATAAACTTTTTTGATGTTATTAATGTAAAATGTAAGGTAGAAGATGATGGTTGGTTATTTATAACAAGAGTCCCAAAGCAGTCTTAAAGAGAAAAATGACAAATAAAGAAATTAAAATATTATTAAAAGATATCATTGAAGAAGGTAAATATATTTATAAAACCTTTGAAGATGAAACCTATATATATGTATTTACCAAACTAGAGAAATTAAGGGGGATAGACTTTGATGATAGATATGCAACCGTAGGAGGGCTAGGGCCAATAGTTGTAAATAAGCAAACTAAAGAGTTTAAAAGAATTCATTATATGGAGGTTCCTTCAGAGCTACATAAAAAACATTATGTTGAACCTACGATTGATAGTATTGCTAAAGGGATTATAAAAAGACAATATGTAAATAAAGGGGATATGTTAAGTTTTGTTGAAATCTATTATAAAGGAGAGAGAGAGGAGTATTTTGATTATGGGAAAGTATTTTATGATTATAAGTTTGAAAAAGAATTCATTAAAGCTAATTTTAAAATAGAAGAACTAAGAGATAAGTTTATTTCCTTTTTAGAAATTCTTAATGTAAAATGTAAGGTAGAACATGATGGCTGGTTATTTATAACAAGAGTTCCAAAAAAATAATAAAAATAAAGGCAATGAAAATAAGTTGGTTTAAAAAAAGACTATTTGTAATAATCATATTACTGAACTCAATTTTTTCTGTAGCGCAAGGTTCAGATTGTGAACTTAGATGGTCTCGCTTTACAAAAGATATTGATGCTACCACTGATACAGGGAAGGCTTTAGTAACAGCTATAGATGAAAACCCTGAAACTATTACTAGTTGGTGGGTGTTTGATACAGTTGGAGAAGATGCTTTAAGAACAAATTTAGATGAGCTAAGTTTTGTAACAACATACCTAAAGGCAAAAAATAAAACAGCGGAAGTAATTGTAGATGAGATTAAAAATGCTGGAAGCTATAGTAAATGGAAAGAAATAAATAATATAGATAATAAAGCTATTGAAGAAATAGTTAATTCAGTAGAAAGTGAATATAAAGTAAGGATAAGAAATGATTTAGAAGCTTCAAATGATTTAGTAAAACTATTTAAAGATAAGTCTGAATTAGTGAATGCTTGGGTAGCATTATCAGTATCTAATAAGAGAATCGAAATTGAGTGGTTGATTCAAATTGATAGATGGTTAAATTTAGGAGTAATTGCTAATAAGTCAGATAATATAATTCACTTTACAGCTCCAAACGGTTTTCAATATGCAAGAATTGAAGAAGGTAAATTATACTATAATTATGATGGGTTTGGAGGTGATATATTGGTGACCCCAGATAAAGTAACAACTGTTTTGGGTAAGTTTTTCGATCCTCCTAAATTTGGAACATCAGTATATTTAGATAAAACAAAAACAGGTTTAGAAAATGGTATAATTAGTAGGGTAGTTAATAAACGTCCTCCAAATAATTCTATTGCATTTTTAGATTTACCAGAAGACCAATACAACTCATTATTAAATGGACATATAAAAGATAATATACTTTCAAGTCCATTATTTAAAGGAGATCAATCAAAATTAGATTTAATTGATGGTTTGGATCCTTGGAGTAATCAAGTTAAAGACATAATTAGTAATAAAATATTGCCAAATGCTTCTAAGGATGAAGCGTTATCCATTTTGAAAAAAGGAATAAATGATGGTAATGAGGCATTTTGGCATACTTATAATAAAATTTTTTTAGAAAAAGCTTTTCAACGAGGTGATGATATTAGATTAGTTTCTGATCCAAAAATTTATCAGCCTGATCCTGTGAAGGGAGGGTCTTATAAACGTGAATTAGACGCTATTACAGGATCAGAAGGTCTAGCAAAAAAATATGGTTATTATTATGATAATGCTACTAAAACATATTATAAAAAATAATGAAGTATTTTGATTTAATTTACAATGAATGTTTGAGAATAAATAAAATTCTTGATTCAAGATATAAAACTTTCTCTTTTTTAGAGTCTTCTTTACATAAGATAGTTTATGAAAATGAAGGTCATATGTTAATTTTTGGATATTATCCTGAGCGATATGAATATGGGAAATCAATGTTTTTAAAAGGGTTAATGATTCAGACAATTAATATGAGTGTGGAATCTTCTTTAGTTCAGATAGTATCTTTTTTTAAAAATGATTGTAAATTTTTTGAAGAAGATAATAAAGAATATCCTTTAGACGAATTACTTAACTATTACGATTTTTATAGATTAAATTATAAAAAATATCCTAATTGGGAACACAAGTATCAAGAGTATTTAAAAGGAAAATATCCTTGGTAATCTGGTTTTCATAAGGAGTAATTGATGAAATAGGAGGTTCCCCGCTAGCGCGAGCATCTTGCTCTAAGCTGGCTAAAGAATGGAAAGTGGGAGATGAAATTATTTTTAAAGATTTTAAATCCTCAAGTATTAAAGAAGAAGTTGCTGAAGGTTTTATGAATAAAGGAAATGGAGATGTTATATATGAAATTTCAAACCCAAGAGGTTATGATATTTGCGATATTTCATGTTTTAAAGCAGAAGGAGAAATTTTTTTTAAATCTGATTCGAAATTTAGAGTTGACGAGCTCACTTTTCAACCTAGATTTACTGAAGATGATCCATTAGTAAGAGTGATTAAGTTAACATATATACCATAATAATTATGAATGATATATTAAAACAAATAGAAATTTTAAAGAGAAGAATAGAGTCAATAAACTTCGAAGATACTACAAATTATGATGATGAATATAAGAAACATCTTTCTATAGAAAAGGCTGTATTTAGAAAAGTTGTAGACAATCTAGAGTATCAATTATTGTCATCAGAAGAGAAACAAGGTCAAAGAATTTTACAATTAGCTAAGTCAAGAGAACAAGATTGGGATGTAAAAAAGCAATTAAATGAAATTAATCTCTATTCAAAAATAAGAGAGATTGTTCCATATATTATGGCAGTAAGTTATAAAATGAATAAGGAGGGTAAGCACCTTACAGAAGATTTACTAGCTTTCTGCGACAGGCAATTGGAGATTATTGACTCATCGCCATATAAACGAAAAATTACATTTCCTACTAAAGAAGAAGTTGAAAAGGCTTTTAAGAGCTATACAGAAAGAATAAAACCTAATATGATACCTAGTTTAAAAGTGTATAAACAACCAGAAGTAAATAAAAAAATTGAAGAGTTATATCAAATGTTTTTAGATTTAGCTCACTGATACTATAGCTATGAAAAGCAATAAAGTTAATCTTAATCATGAAATTATAAGTAGATGGACAGATGATACTAAATATCTTATAGAAGTATTCTCATCTATAATAGAGCATTTGGAGCTTGTATTAGTTAGAATTGAAACTGAATATGTAATATTCAAAGGTTATAAGTTTAAAATTACATTTAAATATGACGTTAATATAGATATGGAGGTAGATTTTTAAATGATATTGAAGTAGAGAAATTAGGAATAATTTATAGGTTAAGTACATTTGTTAGTGAAAAAGAAGAATTAAAAAGTTTATTTAAAATAATAGAAAAGAATAGTAAAAATAATATAGCACCAGTTGAAACCTTCAAAATTATGTTTTGTAAGTATTTATTTAATGTTTTAGATTTTAAAAACTAATAAATTGAGTGAGGTAAAATAGAATGTAAAACTAAAGTTAAAGAGAAACCCTTAGATTAGAGGTTCTTATTAAATCGGGAAGCCAATTTGAAGTCATTAAACCTCCTTATTTAAATGAGGATAAGAAATGGGTAATTGAGTTAATTCAAATACAGTAATTATTAATTATGGTTGATAGAAACATAAAAATTGGAGATTTTAAGAAGTTATTAAATGAATTAAAGTATGCAAACTTTAATAATGAAAAAAACTACATAAATTCACTCAATAACTTGTTATCATTTATAATGCAATTTGATTCTAGAAAAGATTTGTTTGAGATGGTAGTAGAAGAGTTAGAGTTAGTAAGAAAAAAAGGGTTAGAAGAATGTTTAAAGAAAAGACCTGATTTAAATAAACAGTCTTATATTAATAGAACATTAATAGGTAAGGTAAATTATTGGTCAGGAAGATTAAATCAACAAATGCGTTGGCAGGTAGAGAGTGGTTTGGATCCTTATTCTATTTATACTCCAGAATGGTATCAATCTACAAAAGAGTTTGAGCCTGATTTTGATAAGATTATGGATGAAGTCTTTTCTAAATATTGGAATACTGGAGTAGATTGGAGTAAAGAAGAATATTTAAAAAGAATAACAAGAAGACAATAAATAGGGGGATTTATATAGCAATTCTAAAAATGTTTCATTCAGTTGTTTATGAAGCAAACAAGGTAAAGTTTGCACAAGATGAAGAGTCAAAAAATGAATTATTGTCTACAGTAGAAATAACCTAACCCTATGTAAAAAATGGATATTAAAACAGGTGAATATAAAAGCTTAGTCGACTATATAAGAAATAAACTTAAGGTTTACAAATGGATTAGAATTATTATCAAGATAGAGTTTCATAATAGCGGTTCTTATGGGGCTAGTGTTAGCTATTTTGAAGATGAAAAAGAAATGAAATATATAACAGATAATTTTGAAATAGATCCCATATTGATTGGTATTTTTAAGAAGTATCGTCAAGGAATAGTGAAAAGAAATTTTAATAAAGTTTTCATTACAATTAAAGAAGAAGACTATTTTGTTTCTTATGAAATGGATGAAGAAAAGATTAAAAATGAAAAACAAAAAAGTTCTTTAATTTTCCCCAATTACTTATATGAAAGAATGCGCACCCAAATTTACGATTATGAATTGGATAATAATTTATTAATACCTGTTTATAATGATAGGTTTGAAGTATATGACTATAAAGTTTCTTGGGATAGTGGTTTGTTTACGTTTATTGTAGATGAAAAAAGTAAACAAATTTATTTTGAAATAGAGGTGTCTTTTCATGGAGAGAAACGGGTTATTCCCTTAGAACTAATAGACAGCTATAAAAAGTCCATATGGTATCATTATGAGCTTACGCATGGAGAACTTAAAGAGTTTTGGAAACCTTGGAATAAAATGGTTGTAACTGCTCCAGAGAATTTTATACCTTTAGGTAAAGACCAAGAATATATACAATATTCTTTGGTTGAAGTTGATAAGGAAGAGATTGTTATCAATACTCAAATAATAAATACTTTACAATTTGAAACTGCTAATGGTTCAGTTTTAAATTACGCGCAAATTAATCGTATTTGGGAAAGTAGAAACTATCCCACAAAGTTAACCTGGAAATATCAGGATAATGAAATCATAATAGAAGATAAAGGGCAGTATTTTTTCTTTGAAGTTTACAAAGATAGGATCGTAGTTCTGTATCATGGTAGGTGGTCAAACAGCAAAAAACATCCTAATAACTTACTCATTTACCATGCAGATGGTTCTTTAATGAAAATAGTTGAAGCCCCAAGGTTTAAAAGTAAAAAAATGATTGAAGGCGTAAAGAGTGAGTACGATCAAGAGCATTCTAATGGTAAAACCATTTGGATAGTACCTCCTCATTTTAAGGAGATTAAAAATATGTGGGGTAAAGTAAAAAGGATAGAGGTTATGCAAGGTTTTATGGATGGACTAAGAAAAAAGAATGGTAAACTAGCCGTTACATTGTCTGATTCAAGTTATTTCGAAGCAATTATTAAGAATTATGAAAATGCAGGGTTTAGTGAATTGGCAGAAGAATTACAGTTTGCATTGGATGGTGGTCTTGTGGACTACTTTAAAATAAAACAAGGTTTTAAATCGGATGGAACTTTAAAAGCTACTGAAATTTCTAAATTTGATATTAATTAAAACTTAAACGATGATAGCAAGAGCAAAACGTACTATACAGAGAGATTTGGATTATTACCAAGAAAGTGTTAATCAGTTGATAATAAGAAATGAAGAAGTATTATTAACTCGTTACGAAAATAATTTTAATAAATATGCTAACAACATAGGAACAAGTTGGACTAGGAATCTAAGTGAATTCCAGAGTTATCAAATTTGTACCATTATAGATCGAGAAAAGGAAATGAAATTACTACACTATGCCCGCGTGTTGGCAAGAGCATTTTATAGTTTAGGCTATAATATAGATAAAGATGTAGTAGTGCGTTTCAGAGATAAACGAATCACATTAAAAGGAAGACCGTATAAAAGTTATATGGGAATTATTGATTGGTACAAGGCATTAGGATTGTTTTTTGCATTACGTGATAGAGCAGGGATTGATTTGTTAATGGGAGCACCTCGTTCGGCTTTTGAAAATTCTGCATTACAACATAAAGAATTACATTTTAGAATACTTCGTGTCGTTCAAAACATATATAATCCTTCAGTAGCAAAGCATATGATGGGATATATTCAAGAAGCTTTAGAGGCTACAGATCCTACATTAAATATGTACGATGTAGATAAAGGAAGCACCAATTTTGTACTTTATATACGTGAACCTTTAATACGAGTTTGGATGGCTGCTTTAATGAATAAAGAAGATTATTTTAATGAGCAATTAGAAGATGCTTTGTTACTGCATAAAAAGTATTACAGTGTTGGTGATCGATGTGAAGAGTCTGATGGATGGGTAAGTTGGCGTTTGTTAGCCCCCACTATTTTTGCACATGATTCTGGTATTAATATTAATATAGAATCGGAGTATATACCAAAATGGTTAGTAGAAGGTGATTTCTCAGGTGTAGAAAAATGGCTTGAATGGGAAATATAAAATAGAATAAATTATATGATAATAGGTTACCTGATAGCGCGGATTTGTAATTCGCGCCGATAACGAGTGAGCAATACCAAGTAAAGCTATTGTAAAACCCACTGGCGCTCGTTTATAACGAGTGACTAAACTAAAAGAGCGTTTGTAACGCCAAAAAGTAACTAATAAAAAATGTCAGAGAAATACAAAGTAATAGATAGTACTATCCCCACTTTTATAACCTTAACATTAGTAGGCTGGGTAGATTTATTTATACGACCTGTTTATAGTGAGTTAATAGACAGGGTATTAAACTATTGTATTTCTAATAAAGGATTACAAGTTCATGGGTATGTATATATGACAAGTCATTTACATTTAATAGTATCATCGGTAACAGAAGAATTACAAAACATAATAAGAGATTTTAAAAAGTTTACATCCAAGGAATTAATAAAAGTAATTAAAGAACATCCGGAAAGTAGAAGAGAATGGCTATTAAATAAATTTAGTTATGAGGCAAAAAGAACACGTAGAGCTGTGAGCTACAAAGTATGGCAAGACGGTTTTCATCCGGTGCTTTTAGATACAGTTAAAAAAATAGAACAACGGTTAAATTACATTCATTATAATCCAAAAGAAGCTGGTTTTATATATCATGAAAGAGATTGGGTAAATAGTAGTTATATAGTTTATGAAGAAAATAATAAAGAAATGTGTAATGTTAATATAGCTCCACTATGGTAGTTCTTAATTATAAAAATAAGATATAGATACTCGTTGCAAACGAGCACCAGAGGGGGGAGGGGTGTTATACAAAACAATGGGATGAATATATTTATAATGTAAAAATGTAAAGTGGTAGTTTATTATGAGAGGTATATTTTATTTTATTTTATTTTTTTTAGGCTTGGCTTCTATTTTTATGACTATTAATGATGTAACTAATAATAGGTATTTAAAAGAGATTAAAAATATTAAAAGTTTAAAAGATAAAGCTAAATACATGTCGGAAGATTTACTTTTAATAACAGGAAAAACATATCGTAATGAAAATACGAGTGAAACGATTCGTTTTGATATAAAAGGAATTCTCCAAAGTAATGACTCTATTATAAATTTGAAAATAGGATTTCCTGAATATTTAGATTCTAATTTAGAATACCAGCCTGTATATAAAAGTAAGCTAACAGGAACTTATTATTTAAAAGACGCTCCATTAAAATACTATAACGGGAAGTTAAGAGGCTTATACTTTGCCGTCTTATTAAAAATTAGCTTTTATCCTATATTAATAACAATAATTATTTTTTTTAGAAAATATTACAAACAAAGAACCTTTAGAATATGAGAAAAAATATCTTTTTAATATTAATTTTTTTTAATGTAATTGTATATGCTCAACAAGTTCTTGAGTATAATTTAGTAGATGATCTTGAGTTTAAAGTTTACTCTGAAGCAGAAGGAAAGATGTATAAAATATCTAAATCTGAAGAATTTAAACAAGACACTCCTGAGAATGTAGCTTTAAGCAGTTTTTTTGCATTTAACAATGATATTGCCTCTAATTTATATTTTGACAAAGAGAAGTACCCTAAAAGAGAAGATGTTGATTTTGAATTAATAAGGAAAACTAAAAATGAGGATGCCTATATACAAATACATCACAAAACAAACTATAAATTTGAAGGGAATGATATGGCTTATATTATGTTTACAGCTAAAGTTAAAGACATTCCTTTCCCTTTTCCAACAATTTTATCGTTGATTAAAAAAGGTGGTAAATGGTATTTGTTTCAAAGACCAAACCAACAAAAACTTACGAAATCTTTGTTAATGTTTAAACCATGTGTATTATCAAACTTGATAGAAGGATTAAGTTCTGATAAAGATATTAATACTTTAATATCCAAGACCAAATCAAACACTGGAAATTTAGATTTTACAAAACTCTTTGATGAATTAGTTTTAATTCAAAAAAATGAAAGTTTATCATCAAAATTAACAATGACTAAAAATGCAGATTGTTCAAGATTTAATTTCAAAGACAGTGTGAGTAGTAAAGCTACTATTACAGGAATTTTTAAAGACGTTACTATTAATGAATTTAAAGAGCAAGATCAAAACTTACTATCTAAAATAATAAAAAATAATGATTCAATAGTATTAAGGAGTAAGTTAGATTTTGAGTATTCAAACAAAAATTACTCTTTAATTAAATTCAATAGAGTGAAAACAGATGGAAGTATTGTTAAAGATATTATTCGGCTAGATGAAAATGATAGAATAGAGAAACCTTCTGAAGAACTTATATTTTTATATGAAAAAATGAAGATTCAAATATTTTCAGATTTAACACCTAGTATGGATAAAACATCAATTATGGATAGTGAATTATATAAAAAATCAAGAGGGGTTTATGATGTACTCAATATATCCCAATTATTTGAATTATATAAGGAACAAAAAGATTTGTTTACTAAATATATAGATGAGTAATTGTAATAATTAGGTATGAAAAAGAATTTATTGATTATATTTTTATTAGTAGTGAGTTTGAGTATAAAAGCTCAAAAAAATATACATTTCAATTTGAAAAGCCCAGTTCAGGATTTGTGGTAGGATTGTTTTTAATGGAAAAGCTGAAATTTATAGCTATAGAGTGTATAGTAGGAGTACCTTATTAAAGGACAATGGAGAGCTAACTAGGGTTGTTATTACGGGGTTAGTTTACAAGGCAGAAAAATATGTTTATAGTAGTGCAAAAATATTACAGAGGTAAAGTTGTTTATGAAGCAAACAAGGTAAAGTTTGCACAAGATGAAGAGTCAAAAAATGAATTATTGTCTACAGTAGAAATAACTATTATGGAAGTTTCTCCAAATGATAGTATTGGGGTATTGGATTAGCAGAAAATGATAGTAAAGTACAAAAAAGAGAAACTTAGTAAGGTAAAAACTTATTAGGGGAAATTTTAACCAAAATAAGAGTGTGATTTAGCAGTAAGTAATTAATCTATATTTACAATAGAGAGGTAATCATATAATGAGAATTAGTTCTCCTTCTAGTGCGAGTACTTTGCTTGTGAATATATGAGTTAGAAAAAGTTAAAAATTAAGAATAAATAAAAGAAAAATATAATACAACAAAGTTTTCAGGTTAAGAGTCTTGTATTAGTGATTAGGAGGGTATGAAAAAAATTATAATATTGACTGTTTTGTTATACAGTTTTTTAGGTTATGGACAAGAATATACTTTATGGTTATCTGGTAAGGGGACACATGATATAATTATACCTACAAGTCAAGCACCATACAGAAGTATAAGGAGAATTTATTATAAATCACTAACTCCTCCTTATCTAGTTAATGATGAAGCTATTAGAGATACAGGGATTCATGATATACAAAGTAATTCATCATTTCCTTTAAAAGCTAGATATGAGTTAAGTTATACTCCAAATTTTAATGGAGTTTTTGAAACTAAAATAGGTTCTATTAATTTAAAAAAATTTGAGTCAGTTTTTGTTGGGTGTGAATTAGAAGAGGCAGGTAAAACTGGGTTTGGCCCCTCAGAGATAAGACATTATACAAATTATAATTATCCTGTACACATTTTTCAATGGGCAATAGTTCTTCCTAAGTACGTTCAGCCCTCGATAATAAATAGTGAAAGGACATTAACAGACAAATTATTTATATCTCAAGAGAATATATTTACTGATCCCGTAATAGATGTTCCTTATGTAAAATGGCAATACCAAACAAATTTAACAACTTTTTTTTGGAAAGACTTTCCTCCAAGTATTCAAAATAAATTTCCAATGAATCATACTATTGAAGATATACTTGTAGACGAAATGACTCCTTTAAAGGATATAAAAACTATTAGAGTTAGAATGGTTTTGTCTCCTCCTCCATCAAGAGGGTATAAAAAAAATTTTTTAGGATTTTATGAAGAACAAGATATTATGATGCCTGTTGTGTATTCGGAGATATTTAAATTTAATATTTTTGATGCTTCCCCACAACTCCAAGAACCTGTAGTAACACAAAAAACAAGTTGTAACTATAATAAAGATGGTTCATTCACATTAAATTTTAATAGAGATTTAAACCTAGGTGAATCGCTGGCTATAACTTTATATATCCAAAATAGTATTACCGGAGAATATGATATAATTGCTGATGGAGGGCAAATTCTGAATATTTCAAGCTTACAAAATAAAAGTTATACATGGCCTAATCCGTTGCCTGCAGATTCTTATGTGGTAAAATACCAATCCCATTCAGGAAGTTTATCCGGAACAGATGCTTCTTGGAACAGTTTAGAGCCCTCCAATCCATTTGTTATAGCAAAAGCAGCATCTGTAGATTTTTCGGCTACGAGTCATTCCGATGAAAGTTGTTATGATACTAATGATGGCTACATAGAAATTCAAGCAACAGGAGAAGCAAGCAGAACTTATTTTTATCAATATTCAATTGATGGAGGGGTAAATTATATCAACTGGCTACCATTTTCAAATGCAAATAAAACGATATTAAGTGGATTAGGAAAAGGCAATTATAAAATTAAAGTAAAAGATAATAAAGGCTGTTTAGCAAGAAACTAGGAAAAAGAAAAAATGCAGGATAGTATGATTATGGGAAAAAAGCATTCGTGTTTACGAATTATTATGGTTGTAGTTGGATTAATTTTTACAGAGAATTTAGTAGCACAACAATTTGATTTTGAAAATATAGGAAGAGGAAAGCCGTTTAAGATAAATGGAAATATAGCAGCTAATACAGTCTATTATAACTCTAATCAAAATGAAGCAAGATCACCATTTACTTATTTTTTACAAGGAAGTTTAAATTTTAATGTATATGAATTTTCTATTCCTGTAAGTTATAGTTTTTCAAACCAAGGAAGTGCGTTAGAGTATCAATTACCCTTTAACTTTAATCGATTAAGCTTACATCCGAAATATAGGTGGATTCAAGCTCATATAGGAGATGTTAGCATGAGCTTTTCTCCTTATACTTTAGCAGGACATCAATTCACAGGAGGTGGAGTTGAATTGTCTCCCAGAGGTGGTTTTACATTTGCAGCCATGTATGGTCGATTATTGAAAGCAACTGAAGATAATGAGGATAATAGAACACAACCTGCTTTTAAACGAATGGGATATGGAGCTAAAGTTGGATATCAAAAAGAAAAATATAACGTACAAGTTATAGGGTTTTATGCAAAAGACGATAGTAATTCAATTAGTACAATTCCGGAAGAAAAGAAAGTTTTGCCTAAAGAAAATTTAGTATTAAGTATTGCAGGATCGGTAGTGGTAACGGAAGGATTAAAGTTTAAAGGAGAGTATGCATCAACAGCAATTACACAAGATACGAGAGCAGAAAAAACAGAAGATAGTAATGGGTTAGCAGGAATCTTTTTTAATAATAGAGCTTCAACAGAATACTATAAAGCTTTTAAAACAGAAATGGAATATAGTTTTAATAAATATAAGTTTGGAGTTGGTTATGAACGTATAGATCCGGGATATCAAACATTAGGAGCTTATTTTTTTAATAATGATTTTGAAAATATTACGTTGAACGGAGCCACTTCACTCTTTAAAAATAAAATAAACCTATCGTTTAATATAGGTTATCAACGTGATGATTTGGCTAACCAGAAGCAAACAAAAACAAACAGAACAATAGGTAGTATTAATGCTTCCTATGCAATGAGTAAAAAAGTTAATATTACAGGAAGCTATTCTAACTTTACAACCTTTACCAATAATAGATTGGATCAGTTTGATAATATTAATGATGATAATTTATTAGATAATCAAAATGAGTTGTTTAACTATAAACAATTATCTCAGAATGCAAATATAAACGTTGGTTACATTCTTGAGAATACAAAAAATAGACGACAAAACTTAAATACAAACTACTCATTAGCTACTGTAGCTAATGAAGAAAATGGTATTGTACGCATAGGTAACGGCTCAACATTTCACAATTTCAATGCTTCTTATTCAATAGGCTTACCTAATAAAAAGCTAAATATAACTTCAGCATTAAACACTACATACAATACCATTGGTAGAGAAGATGCTTTTACATGGGGCCCCACTTTAGCTGTTAATAAACGATTTTTCAAGGATCAATTAAATACAACGATAAGCGGTTCTTATAACCAAAGTAAAAATCAAACAAGTAGTTCAAGTG
Source organism: Tenacibaculum sp. TC6 (assembly GCF_050606265.1). NCBI lineage: Bacteria > Pseudomonadati > Bacteroidota > Flavobacteriia > Flavobacteriales > Flavobacteriaceae > Tenacibaculum > Tenacibaculum sp. TC6. The sequence continues at coordinate 124,692 of NZ_JBOCUK010000002.1, forward strand.
CAGCAAATATTAGGGCTAATGCTAATTATATATATAGAAAAAAACACAACTTTAACCTAAGTGCCATTCAATTATTTAGAAATACTAATAATAGGAATACACAAGATATTACCATTACATTTGGGTATAATTATGCATTTGATTTATCAGCAAAGAAAAAAGAAAAGATAAAAGATCAAAATAGTAATGTTTTTGGGTTTACGTATAGAGCATATACATTTAAAGGAGAACCTAATGAAATAACCTCGGAAATTGTAGCTATAACTAATGAAAAAAAGTTTGAGGAAATACAAAAGATAAATAAGGTAGCTGAAAAACTTACTATTTTAAAACAAGAATTAAAAGACGCTGAGCTAAAATCTAAAAATAAATACAAAAAGAAGGCAATTGAATACTTAGATCATTTGCATAAAAATCAAGATCATATAAATACATATTATGACTTAGCATATATAGGATTAAAAAAATTATATGCAGATGCTAAAAAGTTAGAATGGATTACAGAACAAAAATATAATAAAGCTCTTTCTCTTTATAAGAACTCACATAGAAAGGAAAATAAAAAATTGAAACAGTTTTTGGCTAAAAGAGAATCAGCTTATAAAGCAAATCAGTATATGTTAGAACAACTTGAAAACTTTAAAAAAGAAGATTTACATGAAGCTGAAGGAACTTGGTATAATTTTAAGCATACACACTTAAATCCAATTTTAGATATGTTAGAGCAAGGAAAAACAGCAACAGAAGTAGCTATTTATTTTGAAATAGCATTTGCAAAAATGTATCACAAATTAAGTAAAGAATATAAATTATAAAACTACTTACCTTTTAAGTATACCCAATGATCTTTTTCTTTACAAAAAGTAGATATTTCATGAATAATATTTACCCGACCATTTTCCATAAAATAAGCTTTAAATTCAACAATGCCGGTATCATCATTAATTGTTCCTTTAAGTGTATTTAAAACCTCTAATTTTAACCATGTGACAGATTGTGTCCATAGTAAAATATCTCTTTTCTCAGAAAAAGAAGGTCTGGTTGTGCTATGGTGGCTTTTTTGTAAGTATTCAATATTAGCCAACACAAAAGCACTATAACGAGATCGCATTAAGGCTTCAGCAGTAGAAACAGAATGTATATTATTATGTGCTTTTTGGCAACATTGAGAGTAGTTTTTAGATGAACAACAAGGACATTGCATATAACTAATTTAAAAGTTCTTGAGGAGGTTGTATACGAAAGCAACGTTCTTTCCCAAGAATCAAAGGATTTCCATGTTTTTCAGACCAAAACCCGTCTAACATATCTTTTGAAATACACCAGTAAACAACAATACCTTTATAAACATAACGGTCAACTCCGGCATATTTAAAATTAATAACTAAAATATCATTATCAAATGTGCCTGAGCCCATTTGTTCATGATCACCAATAGACCATTTTGCTATAATTTTATGATTACGATCAAGTGTAAGTTTTAAATTACCATTGTAGGTACTTTTTTCTTCGTCTTGATTATTACCCACAATAGAATAATCACCTATTAAATCTTCTACTACCATCCATTCTTAAATAAAAAGCAAAATTACCTCAATTTTATAACAGAACCATAGAAAAAATAGAAAGGTTGAATGTAATTAGTATAGATAAGTCATTTTAGATAAGTCTGTTCATCTATAAATATGTGTGTTTAACCTTAAAACTATTGATAACCAACGTTGTATTAAAAAACATAAATAAGTCTGAATTATTTTTGTAGTGATTAACCCCCAAACTAAGTTAAAATGAAAGTATTAGTAATTGACGACGAAAAATTAGTGTTACTTCCAATTAAAAAAAGATTAACAGCTATTGGTTACGAAGTAAAAACTGAAACGAATGGAATGATAGGAATGAAGGTTTTTGACTCATTTAAGCCAGATTTGGTAATAATTGATGTTCATATGCCGGAAATATCAGGTTTTGAAGTAGTAAAGCATATAAGATTGCATAGAAAATTAACAACTCCAATAATGATGTTGTCTGGTAGTGTAGATGATGAAACTATTATTAAAGGATTTGATTTAGGGATAAATGACTATATGAAAAAACCAATAAGCCTAAATGAAATTTGTGCCAGAACAAAAAGATTAATAGGTACCCCTGAAGTAAATAATAAAAATGAAATAGCAAAAAATAAAGTAATTATTCAAAAAAGAAGTGTAGGAGTAGTAATTCCGTGTTATAATGAAGAAGAAAGACTCTTAAAAGATGAATTTTTAAACTTTATTGACGAGCATTCCGGATATTACTTATGCTTTGTTAATGATGGTAGTAAAGACAATACGTTGGAGGTTTTAGAAAAACTAAAGCAAGGAAGAGAAGAGTACATTACAGTATATAATTGTGAGAAAAACGGAGGAAAAGCTGAGGCTGTAAGACAAGGAATGTTATATCTGTTAGAGAATAAAAAACTAGACTATATTGGTTTTTTAGATGCGGATTTATCTACCGATTTTAATGATTTTGAAGATTTAGTTACAACCATAGAAAACTCGAATTTTAAAATAGTAAGTGGCTCAAGAATTCAAAGAATGGGAGCTAATATTGCTAAAGACTCAGCAAGAGCCATTATAAGTCAAACAATTAATTTTATTATTCGAAAAATTTTAGCCATGAATTTTAAAGACACACAATGTGGAGCTAAAATTTTCAACAAAGAAATTGTACCGCTACTTTTTGAACAAAAATTTATTACAAAATGGTTATTTGATGTAGAGATTTTTATGAGAATGAGAAAAGAATACAGTCTGCTAAAAGCTAAACAGTTAATATGTGAGCAACCTTTAAAAAGATGGGTTCATGTAGACGGATCAAAATTATCAATGAAAGATTCTCTTAAAATTGTATTTCAGTTGGCTCAAATAGCGTTTGGATATGCTAATTATAAATCTCAAAAAGACAAACAAACGATAAACACAAGAACAGATGTTTTTAAAATGAAAAACAAAACATTACAAAAAAAGACAGAAAAATTTACACTAAGCTAAAATATACAAAGGCAGGTTTTATTACCTGCCTTTGCTTTGTATTAAACTTACTTAACTATTGAAAAAATTATTTTTTAATAAAAGTCTGTTTTAATGTAGTTTTACCAGATACAACTTTAACAAAGTAAATTCCTTTAGGTAGTTTAGGTAAATTTAACCTAGTTTCATTAGCACTTAAATTACCTTTGTGTACTAAATTTCCATTAATATCATAAATACGATAAGTACCTTTTGTTAACTCAGATAGTTTAAGAACAAAAGAACCGTCATTTGGATTAGGAACAATTTGTAAATTTTCCGGAGTATCGTATTGTTTAGTTTCAACAGGTCTCTTTTCATTACCTTTAAGAGACTTAACCATCACAAAACGTTCACCTCCTTGAATAGTACCTTTTTCTGCACTTTGTTGTAAAATATCAAAAATAACTTCTTCGGTATCATCTATTTTCTCAAGATTAAACTTAAACTGTAATATGAAGCTTTCTTGATACTGTAAAGGCACTTTTCTAAAAACAGCAGTATTAGAGTAAATCAAAGCTTTATTTTCTTCTAAAATCTTAATACCTTCACCTTTCAAAGATCCGTTAGCTAACATTTTCTCAAAAAGCTCTTTGTCAAAGGAAACTTCAATAGTTCCCCCTCTTTCAAAAAACGGAATTTCAACTTTATCATCTTTAAAACCTTTATCTCTAAATAATACATTAATAAACTGAGACTCTCTGTTTACACCTCTAAAGAATAATCCGGTAGGTAGGTTATTCGGATTTGTATCATGAACCGAAATATTTTTTTGCACTATATTATTATTGTTTTGTGCATTAGGTTCAATACGTCCGTTAACCTCATTAGCCATTGGATCATCTGCTGAAATAATACGAGCCGCTAAACAAAAATGATGTATGTCAGTAGTATAATCACTTGGATTAGGCGGATACCAAGGCAATTCAATAATAGCAGAACCACCCGGAGCAATAGCAGGTATTTGTGCAGTACCTACAATATCTCCATGTAATACAGGAGTTCCTCCAACATTTTGAAAGAAGTTCATAAAATTGGTAGGCCATAATAAACCGGCAGATGCTTTTGTCCAATATACTTTAAGAGTAGCACAGTCAGATGTTTGACTACCTCTGTTTCGTACTCGTACATATACACCATTAGGAGTAAGTGTTTTATATTCGGCATTTTGATGAGCTGTACCACCATCTAAATTTTGACGAATCCAAATATCTTGGCTCATCCAAGTTACCCCATTAGGGTTAGGTTCTACACCAGTGTCTGAAGGCTGATCTTTCATATATAAATCAAAGTTAGCACCGGTAGCTACACAATTATCACAATCGGTTAAACAAGAAGCATTAGCTACATTACTGCGTAAAACGTTACCGGGTTGAAGACCAAAACCGTTACTAAAATTAATACCTACAGGATCTACATGACAGTAGCTCATAATAGTTCCACCCGGAGCCGGAGACCCGGGAAGAGCGCAACCACCTTCTGTATAACCTGCACAACCGTCAATAGCAGTATTATTTCCATTCCAAACACAAGCATGGGTATGACGTGAACCAAATAAGTGTCCGAATTCATGTGTAACTACCATAACATTCCAACTATAGTTAGGAACGTTAGTAATGGAAGAAGTTAAGTTTCCTGATACGGCTAAACTTAAATCAACATTAGCATTACACAAACCGTTAAATCCGGCAGCTCTACCACCACCAATACCTCTAAAAGTTAACAAATGACCTAGGTCACCGTTAATTGAAGAAGTATTACTTTGAAATTGAGATAATAACCCTGCTGTATTTGTTGAGGTGTACGGATCAGTGCTAGTCCATACATTAATTTCAGAAATAACCGTATCAATACCTTCATTATAGTATAAAATAGCTACCTGATTGTATAAAGCAGTTACATAATTTTCAACATTAGCAACAGAACCCAAAGACTGAAACATATCAAACTCGGTTTCAAAGTAAAAACGGACACAATTAGTACCGTAAGCATCAGCTGAAATAGCGGTACCATCCAACACTTTCGGATCATAAATATCCATTCTGTTTTCAACCATTTCACATTCAAACTTAGTTACTTGTAACAAATCTTTTTCGTTGTACACAATAATGTTGGCATGGTCTTTCAATTTTCCTAAAGTGTAAGTACCTTCTTTAGAAGATATAAACCCTTTAACATCACCATCAAAAAAACTGAGGGCAACTAAGCTATGTTGCTCATCACCACGTATAACACCTCTATAGTGTTTAGAATGGTTTCGGTTAGGTTTATAACGCTCTTTTTGATTGGTAACTACATCGTACGAGTAAAATTTATCCTCAACTTCCATAAGATCTAACGTTTTAATTGAACCGTTAATAGGAATGTCAATAGACATTTGTTTACTTTGAAGCTCTCTGGGGCTTGTATTGTAGTTTAATAAAGACACATTTTTAAGCGTCATAAAAACGTTGTCTTTTAAAACGCTTTCTTTCTTGGTATTAGATTCAGAAAAAACACGTTGATTTTCAAAGGCAAGCCCTCTTTTTTTAGCACTGGAAATTAATTCAGATACTCTCTGTTGCCCATAAGCTGTAAAAGATACAGATGTTAACAACAGCAAAATTAGATAATGTTTAAAGTTTTTCATTTGATTAGTTTTTAATGATTCCTACTCATTCGCTTTTCGGTTTCCGCGATCATGAATATATCATACATGATAGAATGCGATACGTATCTGAAAGCAATTGCATAAGGGTGATGTTTTTAGGGGACTTCTATAGTGTAAGTTTTGTAAAAACATCGGTGTAATTACGACTGCAATTTCCGAATTAGCTATAAACAAATGATTAGGGAAAGCACTCAAAATAAAAAGGTAAAAAATAGATAAGATACAGGTTTATAACCTTTTATAAATCAAAAAAAATAGTATTTACAAGAGCTGATAAAATCCATTTAATTGTGATTGGAAAAAAATGAATATTATTTTTTATTTAATTTTTGTAAAAAACACAAATAAAGAATCCTCAATAAACTTCACTTGGCTAATTGATTTTACCGGCTTTTTTACAACCATTAAAATGAAACCCGAATACTTGAAATTTTGTTAAGTTAAAAATGTTGCCTATTTTTAGGAGGGTGAAAATCAAGGGTGTACTTGTTTTTTCAAAAAGAATTGCGGTTATAACATCATTATTTTTTAGACTATGAGGCAAAATTACTTTGCTTCGGTGTTAAGTATATTTTGTGTACTTATGTTAAATGGTCAAACACCATTTATTCATATAGAAGCAAATATGCCAAACTCTGAGGCTATTACGTATTATGGAGAATCTTTACAAAGAATCCAAGAAAAAGACACTACATCTGCAAAGATGATTAATTACCATAAGGTTATCAGCTTTAATGGTATAGATGATTATTTAGAAATTAGTAAATCAATAGCTGACTTATCACAAGTAACCATATTTACAGTATTTCAATCTGAAAAATCTTCCGAAGAAAAAGAAGTTTGGAAGCTTCAGGGTGAAGAATCTACTATTGGTTTAACTACACAAAGGACTTTCAATAGCGAAAAAGAAGCTTATTATAAGGGTACAGAAGAAGGAATAGCTATTTTACATACCTACTTACAGTTGTATCGTACTCAACAAGCATTACCAAATTCAAAAACTTTTTTAAGAATAGGAACAATTGATGAAAAATCTGAAAACCGATTTTTTAAAGGGAAGTTTGCTGAATTTTTAGCGTTTAACAGACGATTAAGAGGTAAAACCAGACAAAAATATGAAACAGCTTTAGCTATAAAATATGGTATAACACTCACTAATGGAGAAAATTATATAACATCTAATAAAAAGGTAATCTGGGATGCTGAAGAAGATGGAAGTTATACACATAATATTATAGGTATTGGAAGAGATGATGAAATGGAGGTGTATCAAAAACAGTCTACATCTGCCAATGCCCCGGAATTTATGGTGCTTTCTGCAACTCAAAAAGCAACCTCTAATCAACAAAACACAAGTGAATTAACTAATAGAAATTTTATAGTTGTTGGTGATAACAATGCTTCATTAACAACCAGAGAAAGTGACGGACTTATATTTTCTAATCGTCAATGGATGGTAAAAACAACCGGGGTTAAATCAAAAGAAACAGTAACTCAAGTACAGGTAAATGTTACTGAAATGTTTGACCAACTTTATGAGTTAGATAATTATTTATTAGTGATAGCTTCTGAAGCAACCGGTGATTTTTCAACTAATGAAAACAACAGATATATAAAACCAAATTCATTATCATCCGAGGGGATTTTAACATTTGATAATTTAATTTGGAATACAGGAAAAACAGATAAAGAAATCTTCACTTTTGCTATTAAAAAACCGTTAGAAGCAACGTTAACGAATGAAAGTCCTTTGATATGCCCACAAGGATATACTACACTACAGTATGAGGCAAAAGGTGGTATTGCTCCTTATACGTATACTTTAAAAAATAACGGATTAGCAATTAAAGAATGGGTAAGTACAGAAAATTTAGCTCTTGAAAATATTGGAAAAGGAAATTACACATTAGAAGTGAAAGACTATTTAGGTGATATTATTAACGCTGAATATACCATAACAGAACAAAAGGCTTTAACATTTAGTTTAGGAGAAGATCAAACATTAAAATTTGAACAAACACTACCATTACAAGCAGAAATTTCTGAGGTTGATGCTGTGGAAAAATATGAATGGAAAAATGAAAATGGTGAAATTATAGGTACAGAAAAAACGCAAGAGATTACAACCTCAGGGCTTTATACTTTATCAGTTACCACTAACTCAGGATGTACGTATTCAGACAGCATAGAAATTCATGACAGTTATATACGTGCATTTACCTTATTTCCAAACCCTACAAAAGATGGCAATTATAGTATAGATGTAGAAATTGGAGAAAAAGCAAATATAGAAGTACAAGTATTTAATGCAGTAGGAGGAGTTATTAATACATATCAAGTTAAAAACAGAAACAAAGTAAGTATTAAAGGAAAGATTATAAAAACTACCGGATTGTATGAGGTGATTTTAACCACTCCTAAAGAAACTGTAGTAAAGAAATTAATTGTAGAATAAAATTCATTCAACTAACTTAAAAAAGATTGAATATGAAACGTTTATTACGCCTCATATTAGTTTGGAGTCCTATTTTGTTGTTTATCTATACAACAAATATACTCGCTAATAATAACCCGGAACGATATTATCCGGCAAAAGAAAAACAAGGATATATTGGAACATCGAAAGAAAAACCAATAGACTCACCAACAGATAATAGCTTTACCATTCAGTTATCTGAATTGCCAAAAGCAGATGAAGAAGTATTCTTAACGTATGAACTATATGGTATAACCGATCACACAGGAATTTCTCATAGTATAAACAATCAATTTGCTGTAGGAGGGCATTATGTAAAATTAAAGAATGAATGGACTTTACAAGAAGAGCAAATTCATAGCAATTGGTTAAGCAGCGGAGCTAATTATGTTCGATTTACATTACCGGAGAATGCAAACTACCATTATGAAGTACGTAATGTTGGATTAAAGATTAAAAAGAAAGGAAAGCAGGGACGAAGTGTAATCATTAACCAACCCGAATCACAAATCTATATTGATAACATTGGATATATTAAAGGATTTGTAGATGGAAATGCTGCAACAGCAGCAAAAATATACGTAGAAGAAAAAGAAGTACAAAATATTAATAATGCCTTTGAAATACTGGTTAACAAGGATGGGGAAGAACCTAAATGGAGTGTTGATGTAAAAGCTGTTTTTCCGGATGGAGAAATAATACAACAAACCATATATTTTACCCAACCATTAAAAGCAGATAGAGTAAATAGAATAGCGTTACCAAGAGGTGTATTTAACGAGAGAGTTTACCAACCCAATGCTAAATTTAACCTGTCTGTACAAGGGGCAAAAATTGAAATACCAATACAATCTCTAAAAGAAAGTAAGTCTATTTCTATTACTGCACTACGTTCAGTTGATATTCCGGTATTGGATATGGGAATGGTCAATGTAACAAGTAATTATAGTGCCTACCGATTTTTACCACACGGAACACAATTTAGCAAAGAAGCCACCATTGAATTAGGATACGATAAAAATAAGATTCCGGAAGGTTATACGGCAAACGATATAAAAACATATTTCTATGACGAGGTAAAAAAACACTGGGTTGCCTTACCTAAAGATAGTTTGCTAATAAAAGAAGGAACAATCATATCTAAAACTACCCATTTTACAGATATGATTAATGGAATTATAAAAGTTCCTGAATCTCCGGAAACAGCAGGATTTACACCTACGTCAATTAAAGATATTAAATCAGCAAATCCGTCAGCAGCAATCAATATGATTGGACCACCCAATATAAACAATATGGGGTCTGCTAATGTAGGATACCCGATTGTTGTACCGGCCGGACGCCAGGGAATGCAACCTTCAATAGGAATTCAATACAATAGTAGCAGTGGTAACGGTTGGTTAGGAGTAGGTTGGGATTTACAAATTCCGTCAATAGCTATAGATACCCGTTGGGGAGTACCAAGATACAGTACCACAGAAGAAACGGAAACCTATTCTATGGGAGGGCAAATGCTAACCCCGGTAGCACATAGAGGAGAGCTGCAGCCAAGAACAGGAGAAAAACAGTTTTACCCAAGAGTTGAAGGAAGTTTTAACAAAATTATTCGTCACGGAAATAACCCTACAAATTATTGGTGGGAAGTAACCGATAAATCAGGAACAATCTATTCTTACGGAGGTACGCAAAATTTAGGAATTGTTGAAACCTCAATTTTAAAAGATGCAGATGGAAATATAGCACATTGGGCACTAGTAGAAGTACGAGATTTGAACGATAATTTTGTCCGTTATCATTGTACGAAGGTAGAAGATACCGGAATTATAGGAGGAACAGTTCCGGGGTATACCATTTATGTTAACAGAATCACGTATACAGGACACGGAAATACCGAAGGTAAATACGAAGTAACATTTACCAGAGATAGAGAACTGGGAGAAAGTAAACGTATAGATGTTAACATCAATGCTCGTTTTGGTTTTAAACAAGTTACCGCCGATTTATTACGAAAAATAGAAGTTAAGTTGAATGGGCAAAACATTCGACATTATGAATTGAACTATAAACAGGGAGCTTTTTATAAAACATTATTAGAAAAAATAACAGAATTTGATGCCAACGGACAAGAGTTTACGAATCACACATTTGATTATTATGATGATGTAAAAGCCTCTGAAGGATATAAACCACTTTCAACAGCAGAAAATTGGACACCTCAAGATGATCATGTAAGAGGAAGTTTTATCAATCCACTAGAACATTTTAATGATGATGCTTCTGCATTAAGCGGAACTAAATCCAATAATTTTGGTTTTGGTTTAGCTATAACATTCGGAATTTTTGACGGACAGTTATTTTGTAAAAGTAATACGCTGGGAGGTGATTTTGGTTATGGAGAATCTACGAGTGATGGAATTTTATCATTAATAGATATTAACGGAGACGGATTATCGGATAAAGTATTCATGAACGGTAATGGTTTTAGTTACCGTCCCAATGAATCAGGGCCTAATGGAACCACCGTTTTTGGAGATTTATTACCAATTTCAGGAATCAATAAGTTTTATAAAGATAAAAGTAGTACAACCAATTACGGATTTCAGTTAAGTGCCGGGTGTGCAGATTTTTCAGCTTTTATAGGATTAAGTAAAAGCAAATCTAAATCACAAACTACCGTATATTTCACTGATGTTAACGGAGATCAACTGATTGATATTGCAGTAGGAGGTCAGGTATTTTTTAATCATATTGATGCAGATGGAAAACCTGTATTTACTACTTCTAGTGCAGATACGCCAAGCCCTGTTTTCCAAGGAGGTGTTATTGATAGTAATGTATTTACAATTGATCCGCAGGAAATAGAAGATGCTATAGATCAAAATCCGTTACATGATGTAATTAGAATGTGGGAAGCTCCTTATGATGGTATAGTAGCCATTAGCGGAGGAGTTAATTTAAAACAACCAACAGAACCTTCAGGAACAGCAGATGGAGTTCGTGTTACTATACAACATGTAGCAACTGAGCTTTGGAATACAACCATTCCGGCAAATGATTACGGAGTTAAAGTACCAACAGGAGTAGGTGCCATTAATGTAACCAAAGGAGATCGTATCTACTTTAGAGTGCAATCTGTTTTTGACGGAACAGATGACCAAGTAAATTGGAGTCCGGTTATTACCTATTCAGAACATATTGATGGTTTGAATAACGCAAATGATCAACCTATTTATCAGTTTACGGCAAACGATGATTTTTTAGTAAGCGGCCTTCAATCTATTGAAGTACCCATAGATGGAGGTATTGTTATAGAAGGAACCTTTACTAAGCCGGTCACTTCAGATGATATTGTTGCAAGAATCACTAAAGAGTCAGACGGAACTATTATTTGGGAACAAACTTATACAGGAAACCAAACAGTAAATCAACCAATTAATTTACCGTTAGCGGTACAAGCCGGAGACAGTTTTAGTTTTTCAGTTGAAGCTGATACAAATATTGATTGGTCAGATATTGGTTGGACACCTAGATTATATTATACAACATCATCCGATCCTAATTATCCAACAGAAAATTTAACAGATGTTAATGGAAACCCAACACTAGAATTGTATCCTTCTGTATTCTACACAATGTTTACAGAAACCATTCATAAAACGGTTGCTTATGAAGCAGTTCAGGATGAAACAATAACAATAGATTCAGAGTTAATTTTTACAGGAACACCTTCTGGTATGCTTACATTTTCTGTAAAGAAAGTAAACGAGCTAATAGCTAAGCAAAAATTAACGGTAGTTTCCGGTGTTGTGTCGGGGAATACACCTGTAACACTGAATTTAGTAGCCGGAGAAAAAATATTTTTAGAATATCATGTTTCTGATAAAGCGTTTTCAGAAACCATTACCCAACATAATGCCATACTAACAGTTTTAGGAACGCCGCAAACGGTTTCAACAGGATTATTTACTGTAAATGATGAAATGATTTTTGGTCCTCAATACCGTAACTGGGGACAATTCGCTTATAACGGAAATAGAAACCGCGCCACGCAACCAATCAATGAAACAGAACTAAAATTGGATGATGCATTTACCAATGGAAATACAATTGATTTAAACGGAGCTTCTACACCGGAAGAATTAGAACAAATGTATGAGAATCAGGGAGGGTATAATCCTGCGAGTAGCAATTTTATCATGATGATTCCTGATACTAAAAATCAACGTTGGCAAGGATATGATAATTTAACGTATGTCGAAGCTTCAACAATTAGTAGTTCCAGAATGGGACAAGATGATTTAAGTGTAATTTCACCTATTCCTGCTTCAAATGGTGGTTCTGGAGCTTCTGCAATTAATAAAATCACAGAAACTAAAAGTACTTCATATTCTCTAGGAGGCGGTGTTGGTGGTGGAACATTTGGCGCTAATGGAAGCTATAGTAAAACACAGAGTGAAACCAGAGTGTTGAGTGATTTTATGGATATGAACGGTGATAGTTATCCGGATATTGTTACCGAAAGCCATATACAATATACCAATGCCATAGGTGGATTGGTAGATACCGCAACTGCTCACAATTTTGGAGTTAATAACTTATCACATAATGAATCAGATGGGGTAACCTTAGGAGGAACGTATGCCACAGCAGATAGCAGAGGAACTATTTATAATATTAAGAATAGAACCTTAGAAGTAGGAAAAGGAGCCGGTGGCGGTTTATCAGGAAACTTTGCTAAAGGAGAAAATGAAATAGAGTATAGCTGGAAAGATGTAAACGGAGACGGACTTCCGGATCGTGTATATGAAGGTGGAAATGTTGCTCTGAACTTAGGGTATAAGTTTGCTCCTGTAGAACCATGGGGATATTTACCGGTTCAGGAAGGAAAAAGTAAAAGTTACGGTGCAGGATTAGGAATCAATATTGGAAACAATAGTATAGCAGGAGGAATAAGTTTATCCAGATCAGAAAGTGAAGGCAAAAAAATATTACAAGATGTAAATGGAGATGGATTGGTAGATGAGTTAATTTTAGGAACTCCTATTCAAGTAAGATTGAATACCGGAAATGGATTTGCCGGAGCAATTCTTTGGGATGGAGCTAATGCAATTAGTGAAAACTCATCTACTTCAGAGAGCGCTAATGTAGCTTTTACATTATGTATCCCGCTTCCAACACCTATAACCCCTGCGTTTAAATTATGTTTTAATCCAAGTGCTAATGTTGGGCAAGGAGCAAGTAGAGAGCTAACACAAATTCAGGATATAGACGGAGATGGCTACCCGGATCTTTTACAATCTACCAAAGACAATAATTTAACCGTAAAACGATCAACAATTGGTCGTACTAATATGTTGAAAAGTGTGGAGCGTCCGTTAGGAGCTAGCTTCACTGTAAATTATAATCGAGTAGGAAATACCTATAACCATCCTAGTAATGTGTGGGCAATGACTTCATTAGAAGTGCATGATGGATTTGAAGGAGACGGAGCAGATATAATGAGGAGCTCTTTTGAATATGAAGATGGATTTTATGATAGACATGAGCGTGATTTTTACGGGTTTAGAAAAATAAAAAGCAATCAATTAGATACACAAAGTAATGATGCTGTTTACCGTACGGTTGTTCAGGAATATAGCAATACTAATTATTACGAAAAAGGATTGTTGGTTAGAGAAGCATTACAAGATGCTAATGAAAACCTGTATACAGAAACCATCAACACATTTGAACTTAAAGACATCAACTCAGGTACTACACTTCCTGATACATTCAAAAAGAATGACGCATTGGCAGCATTTCCGGCAGCAGTAGAAACTACTAAAAACTACTATGAAGGTGGAAGTTCAGCAGAGAAAAGTATGAGAATGACGTATGCGTATGATGTGCTAGGAAACGTTATTGGTTATACAGATTTTGGGGAACCAACTTCAGATGATGATATTTCTTCCACAATTACATACCATTCAATATCAAGTAACTATATAATGAATTCTCCAAGTGGTATTACAGTAACAGCTGGAGGTCAAATATATAGAAAAAGAGAAACAGACATAGATACCAATACCGGTAATGTAACTCAGATTAGGAAATACTTGGCTGATGGAAGTATGGCTACTTCAGATATGGAGTATGATACCTATGGAAATATAACCAAAATGACACGCCCAGCAAATGAAGAAGGTGAAAGATTGTTTTTAAGTTATCAGTACGATAATGAAGTACAAACGTATCCGGTACACATTTCTGATGGATATGGCTATAGCTCTTCATCTGAATATGATTACAGATTTGGTCAGGTACTTTTTAATACGGAGTTAAACGGACAACAAATGCGTTATACCATTGATGATGTTGGACGTATAACCACTATTACCGGACCTTTTGAATTAACAGCCGGATTACCTTATACCATTGCCTTTGAATATCATCCGGAAGCAACAGTTCCTTGGACACTCACAAAACATTATGACCCGGCCCATCCGGATAATGATTTAGAAACAGTAAATTTTATAGATGGATTAGGAAGAAAACTACAAACTAAAAAAGATGGAACAATTCATGTAGGTCCGCAGGTAGCCGATGCTGAAAAAATGATTGTGTCCGGAAGAGTCACGTTTGATGCCTTTGGACGTTCTGTAAAAAATTATTACCCTGTAATAGAAAGTAAAGGAAACGAAGGTGCTTTCAATGTAACTTATGACGGAGTAACACCAACAAATACAGCCTATGATGTTTTAGACAGACCTTTAGTAGTCACCCTTCCTGATGCTACAACTACTCAAAATGAATATGGATTTGGTAGTGACAGAGATGGAAATATACAGTTTAAAAAGAAAACAACAGATGCCAATGGTATTTGGAAAGAAAGTTTTACCAATGTTAGAGGCTTATCAACTGCTGTATTAGAATTATATAGTCAAGGAACAGATATTTGGACAAGTTACAAATACAACCCTATTAACGAACTTGTTGAAGTAAGAGATGCTTATGATAACCTTACTTCTTCTAAATATGATTGGTTAGGAAGACGTACAGAAGTAACACATCCGGATTCAGGAACTACGCTATTTAAATACGATTTAACCGATAATCTTACACAAAAAATTACAGCTAATCTGGCTGCTACAAATACAGCAATTACTTACAAATATGATTATGAACGATTAAAAGAAATTATATATCCTCATAATCCGCAAAATAATGTAAAGTATACGTATGGTGATGCAGGAGCAGAGTATAACCGAGCAGGACGTATTGTATTGCAAGAAGATGCTACAGGAGCACAAGAGTTTTTTTATAGTCCGTTAGGAGCGGTAGTTAAAAACATAAGAACTATTGTAATACCGGATAAAGAGCTGTTAACATTTACTACAGAGTGGACCTATGATACGTGGAATCGTATTACGGAAATGGTATATCCTGATAGTGAAAAAGTAACCTATACTTATAATTTAGGAGGAAAGCTTACTAGTTTAAAAGGAATAAAAGATGGAACAGAGTATAGCTATTTGAAACAACTTGATTACGATAAGTTTGAACAACGTGTTTACCTAAACTACGGTAACAATACAGAAACATTCTATTCTTATGAGCCCGACAGAAGACGTCTTAAAACGATGGAGGTTGAAACCGCAGCCAATCGTAAGATTATGGATAATGTATATACCTATGATAAGGTAAATAATATTTTACGTCTTCAAAATAATTCAGATTTACCTACGAGTAATTTAATGGGTGGGCAAACAGATTATGTATATGAATATGATGATTTGTACCGTTTAACAAAAGCCACAGGAAGTCATTTGGGTAGCAATCATGAAAATAAGTACAGTCTTATTATGGAATATGATGCTATTCATAACATAACAAAAAAAGAACAATTACATCAATTTAAAGGATATGATGAAGAAGAGTGGAGCCCACGTAACAAAACAACTTACAATTACCAATACACATACGGAGAAGAACAACCTCATGCACCTATTGAGATAGGAGAAAAAAATTATACCTATGATGTCAATGGAAATCAAACAGGTTGGACTCATGATGTTAGCGGGCAAGAACGTGAGATACTATGGGATGAAGAAAACAGAATTAAAGCAATTGCAGATAATGGAGCGTTATTTAGCTATGTATATGATGCCAATAATGAGCGTGTATTAAAAAACAACGGAGGAGGGCAGAATGTACGTGTTAATGGAGCAAAAGCAGGTGGTAGCGGAAGTATAGGAAATTACACTATTTACGTAAACCCTTATGTAGTCGTACGTAATAGCCAGGTTACAAAGCATTTCTATATCGAAAATCAACGTATTGTAACAAAACTAGCTGAAAGTAGTGATGGCTTGTTACAACCTACAGCGGGAAGCGGAACCAATAACAAGGTTAATTACATGAATAAACAAAGTGCATTAAAAGGAAGTATCTTAAAAATGTACGCTGATTTAGGATTGGAAATAACAAAGGTTGACGGAGAAGCAGGAAATAGCGGACAAACACCGCCTAATGGTAATGCTTATGGTTACGGAAACGGGAATGGGAACGGAAATGGAGGAGGAAATAGCGGAAGTAATGGAAATGGAACAGGAGGAAACGGAATAAACAAAGAAGCCTTTGTTTATTATTATCATCCGGATCATGTAGGAAGTTCTTCGTATATTACCGACGCAAATGGTGAAGTAACTCAGCATATCGAATACTTTGCCTTTGGAGAAACGTTCTTAGAAGAACATAGTAATACAGAGAGAACTCCGTATTTATTTAATGGAAAAGAATTAGATGAAGAAACAGGATTGTATTATTATGGAAACAGGTACTATGACCCACATACTTCGGTATGGCAAAGTGTGGATCCGTTAGCAGAAAAATTCCCTAATAGAAGTCCATATTCGTATTCATTCCAAAACCCTGTAAAATATACAGATCCTAATGGTGAACTCCCAATTTTACCATTACTAATCAAAGCAGGAGCAGCAGGAGCAGCAGATATGATGGCACAAGCCACTATGGCATATTTGTTTGATCCGAATGTAAATTCTATAGGTGAAGCTTTTGATAGTGTAAATTGGTGGCAGGTAGGACGCTCATCAGCAGAAGGATTGATTCCGTGGCGTACCCCGGGAGGTAGACTAGGAAAAGCAGCGGCAACTGCGGTAGGAGATGTACTGGTTAATGCTTTAGATCAAGGAAGTTCATACACGAAAGAACAAGCTCTGCAAGATTTTGCAGTTGGTTTTATAGGAGATCTTGCCGGAGGAGGTTTAGGTGATTTAGTAAATAAATATGGAGCAGATGCTGTAGCTAAAGGACTCAAAAAAATAGGCTTTGATGATGCAAAAATTAAATCACTTACAGGAGTAAATCTTTCTAACCCTTGCAAATGCTTTGCTGGTGGAACAAAAGTATTACTAGAGTCAGGAGCAAAGTCAATAGAAGATATTGAAATAGGAGATTCTGTATGGACCTATAATACTGATTCAGGTGAAGTTGAACTTAAAAAAGTAACAGCACTTTATAAAACAGGTAGAGATCATGTATTAAAGTTGTATGTTGATAACGAAGTTATTGAAACTACAGATGATCACGAGTTTTATGTTAAAGGTGAATGGGTAGAAGCAGGTAAATTAGCAACAGGAACAATTTTTAGGACTTTTAATGGTAAAGAAAAAGTACTACTAAAGTCTGAAAGAATTGAAAAAGTACAAATTGCCTATAATTTTACAGTAGATGGAAATCATAATTATTTTGCATCTCAGCTAGGCATATTAGTACATAACAGTTGTGGTTTTTATCATGTTAAAGGAGGAAATAATATTACATCATATGTAGGTAAAGGAGGAGAAAGAAGAGCCAGGGTGAGTCTAAAGCAAAGAGGAGGAAGTGCTGTAGAATTTTTCGAGGTTAAACAAGGAGTTGCAGGATTAAGTGTAGATAAAACAGCTTTGGTAATGGAACAATTTGGAATTACAGCAAATGGAGGCGCAATTAGTCAAGGAGGAACAAACTTATTGAATGCAATTAATTCTCCCGGAGCCAAAATATACAAAGGCTTAACCAGTACTCAAAAAGCACAAATTAGAGCTGAATATAATAGGATAATTTCAGGAGGAGCAAAAGTTTTAAAATAATAATGTATACAGAAGACTCAAAAGAAATATATGTAGTTGATTTAGGAATGCAAAAAAATGTTTTTTACGATCCAAGATTTATTAAGGACATTAATGAACACTTTTTAAAGAATTCAAATGATTTGCTAACAATTTTTGACCCGATTTATGGGTACGATATCGAAGATTTTAAGCATCTGAATTCAATTCCTGTTAAAAATGTGAATTTTGCTTCAGTAGAAGAAGAGGATGTACATAAGATAGTAAATCAATTAACCAAGGTATCGCATCTTGGATTAGAAGATTGTGGAGCTTTAGATTTTTCAAGTTTTACAAACTTGAAATCTCTAGGCTACACCTGGTATAAAAACACCATTGGTTTGGATAAAATGACGACTCTTGAAAGGCTCTCTATATCAAAATTGAATACTAAAAATAAAAATTTAGAATATTTAAGAAAACTTACAGAGCTTAAAGAGTTAAATATTTTTCAATCCACATTAACAAGCCTTATAGGAATTGAAGATTTGAAGTTAAAAAAATTAATGCTTGCTCATTTACCTAAATTAGAGAATTTAAACTCATTTAAAGGAAATATGAATGTGGAAACTTTAGATATAACTAATTGTAAAGGTTTAGATGTGAATTTGTTGCCTAAATGTTTTCCTAACGTTAAGAACCTGACAATTGAAAATCAAGGAGAAATAGCTACTATTGAACCGTTATTAAAAGAATTAGCTAAACTTGAAAAAATATCAGTAGCAGGAAAAACAAAAATTGAAGATATAAAGTCAAATTCTTTCTATACTGAATATTTAGAAGGAAAAAAGTACTATATAAAAGATTTAGGTGTCTCAAGTGATTGGAAAAATTAAAATAAAAAATTATGGCAGGCCCAATAAGCCTTTTAATATCAATTTGTATAGCAGCTTACTTTTTAATAAAAGAAAATAAAAAGAAAAAATGAGTTTAAAACCGATGAAACTCATCGGTTTTTTTATTAAACATCCAAATCAAAACTTTTGAAAAGAATTAAATAAAAGTAGAGAAGCTAATGAAATTATGAAATTCAAACCTCTCTTTTTTAAGGAATATTTTGTACCTTCTGAAACAATTTTAAAGCTTTAATTTCCTAAATTATTTTAAAAGAAAAATGGAGTTTATAGATTATTATAAAGTTTTAGAAGTAGACAAAACAGCTACTTCGGCTGATATAAAAAAAGCATACCGTAAACTGGCTAGAAAATACCACCCGGATACAAACCCGAATGATGATGAAGCTAAAAAGAAGTTTCAGCAAATAAATGAAGCAAATGAGGTTTTAAGCAATCCGGAAAACAGGAAGAAGTATGATGAATATGGAGAGAACTGGCAACATGCTAAAGTCTATGAACAAGCCAAGAAACAAAGAAATTATAGTAGCGGAAGTTCATACCAACATGCCTCTTCATCAGACTTTGAAGGAACAGATTTTTCCGACTTTTTTAATGCAGCATTTGGAGGAGGAAGAAGTTCACATAGACGTACAACGCAGTTTAGAGGGCAAGACTTTAATGCCACGTTACAGCTGAATTTAAAAGATGTATATACTTCACAAAAACAAGTACTTACTCTAAACAATAAAAAAATCAGAATTACCATTCCGGCGGGTGTTGAAAACGGACAAACCATCAAAATAAAAGGACATGGAGGAGACGGTTTAAACGGAGGCCCTAAGGGAGATTTATATATTACTTTCGAAATAAGTCCTGACCCTCTTTTTAAAAGAGATGGAGCTGATTTATATACAGAACAAACAATTGATTTATACACAGCAGTACTGGGAGGAGAAGTAATCATAGACGCCTTTGTTGACAAAGTAAAACTTAAAGTAAAAGAAGGAACACAAAACGGAACCAAAGTCAGATTAAAAGGTAAAGGGGTTCCGAAGTACAAAAATGAAGATCAGTTGGGAGATTTATATGTAACATATACAATAACAATTCCTACTGGTTTAACTGAAGAACAACGTGATTTATTTATTAAACTTTCTAAATTAAAATAGAAATGAACGATAAAGAACTAATAAGCATACAAAAGATTATTCATCATCATAATTTAGACGAGCAATTTATAGAAAGCATTGAATCTTTTCAGCTCATAGAGTTTGTAGTTAAAGATGCCGATAAATACCTGTATGTAGAACAATTACCTAGGTTAGAAAAAATAATCAGGCTGTATTATGATTTAGAGGTCAATATGCAAGGTATAGATGTAATTAATAACATGCTAAGTAAAATGAACTCAATGCACAAAACCATACAACAGTTACAAAATAAATTAAAATTATACGAATAAAATAGAGTATCGTTGTTTGAAAATGCATCTTATTTCTATTACTAATAGATAAAAAACATCACTACTATATTACTTATTTAACAAGTACTTTTCGTTAAAAACAAAGCTAACAACTTAAAATTTAAGGACTAATTGTATTTCGAAACTAGTTTTTTGTATCTTTGTTAACCAAATGGTTAAACTTTATGGTTAACTTAGATTAAAGTATGGCAAAGCAGAAAGACAATAAAACAGAAGAACAAATATTAACAGCAGCACAAGAAATTTTTCAATCAAAGGGAATGGATGGCGCACGAATGCAGGAAATAGCAGATAAAGCAAGTATTAATAAAGCCATGTTACATTATTACTATAGAAGTAAGCAACTATTATTTGAAGCAGTATTTAAAAAAGCATTCTCATTATTAGCACCACAATTAAATGCCATCCTCAATGACGATTCTACCATAGAAGAAAAAATAAAAAACTTTACCCACAACTATCTTAGTTTTATGATAAAACACCCGTACTTACCAAATTTTATCATCCAAGAACTGAATAGAAAGCCACAATTTATTGAAGAGATAAAAAGCAATGTATTTTTTCCTAAACTCGATAAGTTTAAAAAGCAAGTAGAAAAAGAAGTTGCTACCGGAAGCATCAGACCTATAAGTGCAGAACAACTATTTATTAATATCATATCACTAAACATTTTCCCTTTTTTAGGAGCGCCCCTAATAAAAGCACTTGCTAATGTTGATGATGAAAATTATAAAGTTTTACTGGAAAGCAGAAAAAAAGAAGTATCGGAATTTATAATTAATGCGATAAAAAAATAGAAAGCAACTTCAAAGCGGAATGTAGCATAACAAGCAAACCGCTTTAACTAAAGAAAATGTATTAAAATAAAATAAAGAAAGTTTAATTTAAAGGTATTCTTGTGAAAAATACACTATTAGTAACCCTATTATTTTTAACAACAATAATAGGATATAGTCAGCAAACACTCAGTTTAGAGAATTGCTATGATAAGTTAAAAGAAAACTATCCGTTGGTAAAACAACAAGCAATTTTAGACCAACAAAAAGAAAAGGAACTTTCGGTTATAAAAACCAACACCTTACCTCAGCTACGTCTTAATGCTCAAGCAACCTATCAATCAGAAGTAACAGAAGTACCGTTTCCTAACACAGGCATAGAACCATTAAACAAAGACCAGTACAGAGCTACCCTCACTGCTAATCAATTACTATACAACGGAGGTAGAATTAAGGCAACGCAAGACTTGCAAAATATAACCACAGATAAAAAACACCAAGAAGTTGAGGTACACCTTTATCAATTAAAACAACGAGTAAACCAACTTTATTTTTCAATACTACTCATTGACGATCAATTAAAACTAATAGAAGTAAGAAAACAACAACTGACAAGCAAGTTAAAAGAAATAAAATCAGGAATAAGCAATGGTGTTTTGTTACCTACATCCGATAAAATACTGGAAGCAGAACTATTAAAACTACAACAACAAACCAAAGCAATTAAGAACAATAGAGCAACCCTAATTTATTCGTTAGCAACCCTAATAGGAGTTCCCGTTAATGCAGAAACAAAATTTCAAAAACCAACCATCATTCTAGCAAAAAATACGGTGTTAAACCGACCGGAATTAGAACTGTTTAACTTACAAAAACAAGAAATAGAGCAGCAAAAAGAAATACTATCCAAAGCAATAGTACCGGAACTCAACGGATTTGCAACCGGAGGTTATGGAAATCCGGGGCTCAATATGCTTAAAAATGATTTTAGACCCTACTATATCATAGGCGTACAACTAAATTGGAATGTGTTTGATTGGAATGGGAATAAGAAAAAAAGAGAAGCCTTAAACTTTTCAAAAGAACTGGTAGATGCCCAAGAAGAAGTATTTAAACTAAACACCAACACAGCCTTAAATGAACAACAAAAAGAAATAGAAACGTTAGAAGACGCTATGGTAATTGATGAACAACTAATGACTTTACAAAAAGAAGTAGTGGCAGCATCAGACGCTCAATTAAAAAACGGAGTCATAACACCATCACAGTATATTATAGAGTTAACTAAACTCTATGAAACAGAAAACATGTACAATCAACATAAAATACAATTAGCATTAACTAAAGCCAATTACAATACGATAAAAGGAGATACTAAATAGAGTCAAAAGTCAAAAAGTTAGCAGTTACTAATAATTATTGACAATTGATAACCAATAACCTAAGTTTATTCAAATGAAATCGATACAATACATAACACTGTTACTATGGGTAACTATATTTTTTTCCAATTGCAAAAACAATAGCGATAAAGCAGACGGATACGGAAATTTTGAAGCTACAGAAATAACCATTTCAGCAGAAAATACAGGAAAATTAATAAGCTTTCAAATAGAAGAAGGCGCTGTTGTAAAACAAAACGAATTCGTTGGCTGTATAGACACCATTCCGTTACATCTGAAAAAAGAACAATTACTAATTCAAAAAGAAGTAATTAATGCCAAATCTAAAGGCGTTTTATCACAAATCAATGTGTTACAAGCCAAATTAAAAACAGCCAATACTAATAAAACAAGAATACAAAACTTACTAAAAGACAACGCCGGCACACAAAAACAATTAGACGATGTAGATGGAGAAATAGCTGTTTTAAAAAACAGTATTCGCAGTGTTGAAATACAAAATGCACCCGTAGTAAATGAGTTAAAAAATATAGACATACAAATACAACAACTCAATGATCAATTAGAAAAAAGTAAAATTAAGAACCCCGTTCAAGGCACCATATTAGCAAAATATGCAGAACCCAATGAAATTGTAAACTTTGGCAAACCACTGTATAAAATAGCAGACTTATCTACTATGGAGCTCCGCGTATATGTAGGAGAACCCCAATTACCTAACCTAACAATCGGAGGAAAAGTAACCGTTAAAATAGACGATCAAAAAGGAATGAAAACCTATGAAGGAACCATTAGTTGGATAGCTTCTGAAGCCGAGTTTACCCCTAAAATGATCCAAACAAAAGAAGAACGCGTAGCCTTGGTGTACGCCGTTAAAATAAAAGTAAAAAATGACGGCGGTTTAAAAATAGGTATGCCGGCAGAAATGTGGTTAGAACAACAATAAGAACCATGAGCATAATCGTTTCTAACATATCCAAATCCTATAACACCATAAAAGCACTGTCTAACATCTCTTTTAATGTAAAACAAGGAGAACTTTTCGGACTTATAGGACCCGACGGAGCAGGAAAAACAACCTTGTTTCGCATACTTACCACGCTATTAATAGCAGATGAAGGGCAGGCAAGTGTAGCGGGTTTAGACGTACTGAAAGAATACAAAACCATACGAAATAGCGTAGGGTACATGCCCGGACGTTTTTCACTCTATCAAGATTTAACCATAGAAGAAAACCTGCACTTTTTTGCTACTATTTTCGGAACAACCCTAGAAGAAAACTACGAGGTAATAAAAGAAATCTACGTACAAATAGAACCCTTTAAAACCCGAAGAGCAGGAAAACTATCGGGAGGAATGAAACAAAAATTAGCATTGTGTTGCGCACTCATACACAAACCTAAAGTATTATTTTTAGATGAACCAACCACAGGGGTAGACCCGGTATCACGAAAAGAATTTTGGGAAATGCTAAAGCGCTTGCAAAAAAAAGGAATCACCATTTTGGTATCAACCCCCTATATGGATGAAGCCGCATTATGCGGCCGTATAGCACTAATTCAAGGAGGAAATATTTTAGAAATAGACACCCCAAAAGACATTGTCAAACATTTTTCAAAACCGCTGTACAATATAAAGGCAGACGATATGTATCGCTTAATAGAAAGCCTAAAAACATACAAACATACACACAGCATTTTCCCTTTTGGCGAATTTGTACACTATACAGACCAACAACCTATACTGGATGAAGCAAGCTTGGTAACCTATCTAAAACAACAAGAATTAACCAATATTCAAATAGAAAAAACCCAGCCTACCATTGAAGACGTTTTTATGGAACTAGCAAAATGATGAAAACAAACCATGTTATAGAAGTAGAAAACCTAAGTAAGCAGTTTGGTGATTTTATAGCCGTAAACCAAATAAGCTTTCAGGTAAAAACCGGAGAAATCTTTGGATTCTTAGGAGCTAACGGAGCAGGAAAAACTACCGCTATGAAAATGCTGATAGGCATTTCCTCACCAACCTCAGGCAAAGCAAAAGTTGCCGGATTTGATGTATACAAAGAAGCAGAATCTATTAAAAAGAACATAGGGTATATGAGCCAAAAATTTGCGTTGTATGATGATTTAACAGTAAAAGAAAACATCGACTTTTTTAGCGGAATTTACGGACTATCTAAACAACAAATCGAAACAAAAAGAAACGAGTTAATAGAAGAATTAGAACTCCAAAACGTAGCCAACCATTTGGTAGCATCCTTACCCTTAGGATGGAAACAAAAACTGGCATTTTCCGTATCCCTATTACACGAACCTAAAATCGTATTTCTGGATGAACCAACAGGAGGCGTAGATCCTATTACACGACGCCAATTTTGGGAAATGATTTACAAAGCAGCACACAAAGGAACGACCATCTTTGTAACTACCCATTATATGGATGAAGCCGAATACTGTAACCGAGTATCCATCATGGTAAATGGAAAAATAGAAGCCTTGGACACCCCCAAAAAACTAAAAGAACAATTCAATGCAGCTACCATGAACGATGTATTTTTAAAACTAGCCAGAGGATGAAACAATTTATAGGTTTTGTTAGAAAAGAATGCTACCACATCATCAGAGATAAACGCTCGCTGTTTATACTCTTCGGAATGCCCATAGCCCAAATATTACTCTTTGGTTTTGCCATTACTAATGAAATAAACAATGTAAACATAGCCATATTAGACCAGTCTAATGACGCAACAACCAAAGAAATTACCAATAAAATAGAAGCCTCCAAATACTTTAGCATAGTTAGTTATGTACAACAAGAATCTTCTATACCCTCCATATTTCAAAAAGGAAAAGTAAAAGCAGTACTACAATTTGAAAAAAACTTCGGAAACAAGCTCATCAAAGAAAATAAAGCAACCGTACAAGTGTTAACCGATGCCACTGACCCCAATATGGCCAATACCATAAGCAGCTATGTGTTTGCCATACTTAAAAAATACCAGCAAGAACTTAATAAAAACACAACCATACCCTATCAAATAAACAGTCAAAACCGCATGATGTACAATGCAGAACTCAAAAGCGTTTATATGTTTGTACCCGGAGTTATGACCGTGCTGTTAATGTTGGTATCCGCCATGATGACCTCCATTTCAATTACCCGTGAAAAAGAACAAGGCACTATGGAAATTCTGTTAGTATCACCACTAAAACCCTTTCAGGTAATTATAGGAAAAGTATTTCCATATATTTTTCTATCCGTTACCAATGCTTTGATTATTGTACTGTTAAGCATTTTTGTGTTTAATGTGCCCGTGAAAGGTAGCCTGTTACTATTAGGTTTAGAAAGCATTCTGTTCATTACAACCTCGTTAGCATTAGGAATCCTGATTTCAACCATAGCAGGTACACAACAAACCGCTATGATGATATCACTCATGGGATTAATGCTCCCCACCATATTACTATCAGGATTTATTTTCCCTATCAGTAGTATGCCAATGCCATTACAAGTCATCAGTAACATCATACCCGCCAAATGGTTTATTACCATAGTAAGAGGAATTATGTTAAAAGGAATCGGACTCAGTTACGTATTAAAAGAAACCCTGATTTTAATAGCCATGAGCCTGTTTTTTATAAGCCTAAGTATAAAACGATACAAAATAAGATTGGAGTAAAGAAGGAGCAGACCTGTTTAAGATAATTATGATAATACCAGTTGAGGTTTGAAATTACTGTAAAAGAAAATGAAGATTTTTTTCTTTATATAAAGAAGAAAACTAAAGCATAGCCTAAGCTATGGTTTCTTTTTATTCTGAAATAGAAAGGAAAAAAGAACGTTTTATTGCGGTCATTTCAAATTTCAAATGGTATAAGATTAATAGTATACTATTAATACGATTTACGGATAATTTTTTCGTGTATTGTCAGTTCGAGTGATTTTTAAGAATGTAATGAATTAAAAATTATATCGAGAACAAGTGCTATCACTTCTCGATACAAAATTATTTTCATTTTATTCAACTAATTTTACTCGAAGAGACAATAGACCTAAATGCGAAATAATAAACCATAAATCGTATAAACCATTAAGAAGAATAAAATAAACATATGAAAATTATTCTATATATCATTAGAAAAGAATTCAAGCAAATCTTTAGAAATAAAGGAATGCTACCTATAATTTTTATACTCCCCATTTTACAACTGGTTATTTTATCCAATGCAGCCACTTATGAAATAAAAAACATACAACTAGGCTATGTAGATGCAGACCATAGCAGCACTTCCAGAGGATTGATAAAACAATTTGAAGCATCCGACTATTTTAAAATAGCCACTATATTTTCTTCAGAAAAAGAAGCTTCCATAGCCATGCAAGAAGGAAAAATAAATGCCTATATAAACATTCCAACCCATTTTGAAAGAAACCTGCAAAAAAACAAAACCAATAACATAGGAGTATTTATAAACGCAATAGACGGCTCCGCAGCAGGAATAATAAATGTGTACATAACACAAATAATACAAGGATACAATAAAAACATCATCAGTAATTTAATACAGGGGTCGAAAGACATACAAAACCTAAGCACAATAGAGAGTATTCCGTTGTTTTGGTACAACAAAACCCTAAACTATAAAACCTTTATGGTACCCGGAATTTTAGTACTATTAGTAACCATGATAACACTATTTCTATCAGGAATGAATATTGTTAGAGAAAAAGAAATAGGAACCCTAGAACAAATAAATGTAACCCCCATAAAAAAGCACCAATTCATCATCGGTAAACTCTTTCCCTTTTGGGTACTAGGCTTAGGAATACTCACCATAGGCTTACTATTGGCTAAAGTCATTTTTAACATTCCAATACTAGGAAGCTTACCGTTGCTATATTTCTATACCTCCATATACATCTTAGTAATTTTAGGAATGGGCTTGTTCATCTCTAACTTTGCAGACACCCAACAACAAGCTATGTTTATAGCGTGGTTTTTTGCCGTAATATTTATTCTGATGAGTGGCTTATTCACCCCCATAGAAAGCATGCCTAAATGGGCACAAATCCTTACAGAATTCAACCCTATTAAATACTTTGTACAAATGATACGTATGGTAATGCTCAAAGGCTCCGGATGGGCAGACGTTTATCCGTTAATGATAAAAACCATACTATATGCCCTTCTAATGAATACCTTGGCAGTTTGGACCTATAAAAAAACAACCTAAAAACAGGAAGTAGTCAATACCAACAGCTAAAAAACAATACCATTAAATAAGTTTGGACGGTTGTTTTTTAAGTCCTTGAAAATCCCTAATTCCCAATTCCTAATTCCCAGACCCTAACCCCTAATTCCTACATCCTAATTAACAAGGTCAGTTCGAGTGATTTTTATGGAATGCTAATGAGATAAAAATAGTATCGAGAACAAAGAACTACTTCCCAATACAAAAAGTAATAACCTTAGTAAAATCAATGTCTATAGTATTTTAAGGTGGAGTAGTGGTGGAAGATTTTAATTTCTTTTGGTAGGTTTCTGTTTTTTTGTAATTAAATTTGTTCTATATTTTCTTTTATTATTAGGTTCTCCCAATATTATAAAATAACTTCTTTAGATTATTGCTCTAAAATTATGTGTTTATTGATGTTTTGAAATTCTTATTTTGCTTATACTATTTGATTTGTTTTTAATAGCTATTTTGTTATAAATGGATTTGAATGTTTTTTTGTGTTGTTTTATGGTTTTTTTAAAAAAAACCGAACAAAAATTGTTTTTTGTTTTATTTTATTAATACTTTTGTTGTTCAGTAATGCTTTAATAGTTTTTAAAATTGAAACAGTTAACAAAAAAATTCATTATAGACTTAATAAATGCAGGGTTGCTAGGAGAGTCGAGAAAAGTGGAATTAGCAGCTCTTAGTTTAGCAAGGAGTTTTAAAAAAGATCAACCTGATATTTTTAATGATATAAATCAAATAGTTAGTTCTTTTATAATTAATGGAGGAGCAAATATTAGAAGTGTAGGAGAGAGTCCTATTCCTATAGATCATGATTCAAAGTTAGATATGGCTTTTGTAAATCAACCTGACTTGAGTTCTAATCCGATACCAATTTTAACAAAACAAATAAACGATAGAATCGAAGATTTTTTAAATGAAAGAGAAAACATCAACTTGCTAATTGAGAAGAATATAAGACCATCTTCAAGTCTTTTATTAACAGGTTTACCTGGAACAGGAAAAACCATGCTTGCAAAATTTATTGCATCTTCATTAAACAAAAACCTTATAACTTTAGATTTGTCTGCTAGTATATCGAGTTTAATGGGAAAGACCGGAGCCAATCTCAAAAAGGTAATTGAGTATGCGAAAAATAATTCTTCTGTTCTTTTGTTTGATGAGTTTGACGCAATAGCTAAGAAAAGAGATGATAACACAGATTTGGGAGAAATAAAAAGAGTTGTTAATATACTTCTTATGGAGCTCGAAGATTGGCCTATCTCTTCATTATTCATTGCAACAAGTAATCACCCTGAGTTATTAGATAAAGCAATTTGGAGAAGATTTGACCATTCAATTGAAATTCCAATTCCAGATCAAGGAACTAGATTGCAAATTTTAAAAAAAGAATTAGGAGACTTTTTTGATAACACGGATTTATCCTTGGATATTCTAGAGCCTATATCAAGCTTACATGAGGGGAAAAGTGCAGCCGATATTTGTAAATATGCAAACAATGTTAAACGGAGAAATGTATTAAAAAATGAGTCCCTTATATTTTCGTTATTTGAAGAGATTGAGGGGTTTAGAGAAGACAAGAAACTTAGGGCTGTTTTTTGTATTACAGCAAAAGAGTTATTAAAGGATAAAATTACAGTAAGAGAACTCTCAAAAATTACTGGACTAAGTATTTCAGGAGTACAACATCATCTATCAAAGCAATAAAATTATGGATAAAAGAAAAAGACCAATCTTATACAATGGTGAAATTTATGGAAAGCCAATCGAAAAAAGTGGTGGATTTGGGGAAAAGCATTTTCCAATAAGCTATGATCAGGCAAGAGAAACAATTTTAAGCAATATTCGGGAAACTAAAATGGTAATAGAGGACATGCCAAGCACGTCCAGGTTGCCTAATGAAATTGTTTTAAGTATGATAATACATCCTGATTTTCTTGCTAAGTCATATTATCCGAAGACATTATTTAATGATATTGGTAATGGAGAAGGGCTAGTTGAAATTGGTTCTAGAATTTGGAGACCAAAATCTGAATATGAGATTAAACCAAATAATGAACTTAATTTATCTAAAATGTTTTTTGTAAGGACAACTGAAGAAAGTTTAAATAGGTTTGAGCAAAAACTACATAGAAAGCCAAGTACACTTAGGAACTCTTTCATTAAGGATATACAAAAAGTTACATCATTAGGTTTAATGCCTCAAAATGAACAAATATTCGGGATTTCTGATGATTGGAATGAAGGGCGGTTGGAAGTAGTGCTTCATCCCTTTAATATTGATAGAGGTAAATCACTTAATCATTTTATTGGTTTAATTCAAAAATCAGGAATTGATGAAAGGTATTTAAAGTATAAACAATATGAAAATGGTATATCATTTATAAGTCTTCGGGGAAACAGAAGTTTATTAGAAAATATTAAAGGATACAACCCTCTTAGAACATTGCATCCTTTAGAAATGAGAAGTTTACCTCAATTGAGCAGAGGAACTTTGACGAATGGTGCACCAAAACCACCCGTATTCCAGAAAAAACCTGAAATAACAGTGGGTGTTATTGATGGAGGAATCAATGATCAAAACCCTTTTCTAAAGAACTATTCAGAATCAGAAGTTAGTGTAAATGGACAGTTATTGCCTGGAGGGATAGATCACGGGACGCAAGTTTCTGGTGCAGTGTTGTATGGACCTCTCAATAAATTTGGGAAAAATGATGTATTGCCAGAGCCTCCTTTGTCAATAAAAAGCTTCGGTGTTTTAACAAACCAAACTAAAGACCCCGATTTATATGATGTAATAGACGCTATAGAGACTATTATTCCTAATAATAAAGCTATCTCAGTATACAATCTTAGTTTAGGTCCAAAAGGACCAATTTATGACGATAGCATATCGAGGTTTACATTTTCATGTGACCAATTAAGTAAAAAATATAATATACTTTTCTGTATAGCTGTAGGTAATGATGGAGATGTTGATGGTTATGATAGGATACAATCTCCTTCTGACTCTGTAAACAATTTGGCTGTAGGTGCTTATACCAAGAAGGATGGAGAGATAGTGAGAGCTCCATATAGTAGTATCGGTCCGGGTAGGGAAGGTAATAAAATGAAGCCAGATATAATGGCATTTGGAGGGTGTGATCAACACCCGATACATTTAATATCAAATACCGTTGGAAAAAAATCATGGAATATGGGAACGAGTTTTGCAAGTCCTCTTGTTGCACGAAATGCAGCATTACTAGTTGGTGAATCTAATGGTGTAATTTCTCCTTTGGTAGCGAAAACTCTTTTAATTCATAGAGCAGTGAAAAAAGAAAAGACTTATTCTTATGAAATGGGGCATGGTTCAATGTTGGATAGTATTGATGATATTACAAATTGTGGTGAAAATTCATATACTTTGATCTATAAAGGAGAAATCCAAACAGGAAAATATGCTGAATTTCCAATACCATGGGATGAGTCTATAGATGAAGGAACTGTAGAGTTCAATTGGACAGCTTCGGTTCTTACAGATGTAGATCATTTGAGTTCAGATGATTATACTTCATCAACTGTTGAAACAACTTTCTACCCAAATAAAAATAAATATCAATTTAAAAATGTAAATAATATTGAAATTGACGGGAAGATTCCTAAGACCAAAATTATTGATATTGTAGCGAATCAAAAGGAATATGAGGTTTTACTTGAACAAGGTTGGGAGCAGTCAAAATATCCAGTTACAAATTCTGCCGTTACACAGTTTAAATCTGAATCGGAATTAAGAAACGATTTAAAATGGGATAGCTTGGATATAAGAAGTATAAATAAAAAGGCAAATGGAATAAGTAATCCAGTTTTTCATATACATGCTTTAGGAAGGGGAAACAGAGCAAAAAATGATAAAGTTAGTTTTTCTTTGTTATTATCGGTTAGAGCTCCAAAAGCCAAAGTTGATATCTATAACAAAATCCTTAATAAATATAGTGCTCTTGTGCCGCTAAGAATTGAAACTAATGTTGATATTCAAGTAAATAATAATTAGTGTAATTAATTGTTTTTTTAAGTTTTTGCAATTTATGTAAAAAAAAACTTAAAGGATTCTGAAGAATGTTTGTAAGAATAAAAAAGCTGATGATATACGTTATCTCTAGCTTTTTTGTTTTTATGAACTCTTTAATTTTGCCTGTTGTTATAAAGTGTAACTATTTCTTAAATTTATAACGCAAAAATAAAGGCT
Source organism: Tenacibaculum sp. TC6 (assembly GCF_050606265.1). Lineage (NCBI taxonomy): Bacteria > Pseudomonadati > Bacteroidota > Flavobacteriia > Flavobacteriales > Flavobacteriaceae > Tenacibaculum > Tenacibaculum sp. TC6. The sequence goes on from NZ_JBOCUK010000002.1 coordinate 156,991, forward strand.
TATCATAACGTTCGGCAACCATTCTGTATACATCATTACTAATACGCTCTTTTAGTACTTTTTAATACAACATAAATTTCTTCGGAATTATATAACCTTTCGAGCTGTTCAATATTTTTCCCTTTTGAATATTTTAAGTAGAATATTTCTAACAAGCCACTAGGAACATCTAACAAGCCACTAGGAACGTCTAACAAGGCACTAGGAGTGTCTAACAAGGCACTAGGAATGTCTAACAAGGCACTAGGAACGTCTAACAAGGCACTAGGAATGTCTAACAAGGCACTAGGAATATCTAACAAGGCGCTAGGAACGTCTAACAAGGTACTAGGAACGTATAACAAGCCTAAAGAACCCTATTATTTTATAAAAAGCTTAAGAATAACGAGTTACAAAAGTTAAATAGCTGTTAAAAACAGCCAGTGCAACCATATAAGTTTGATTATTAAATAAATAACTCCTAAGTTTAAACATGAAAATAAAGTCAGTTAAAGGTTAGCAAACCGTTTAACAAAAACAAAAGCTAAAGAAGAAAGAGTTGAAAAAGAAACAAAAGCTATAAAAATACTCCCATAAATTCTTAAAACATAGAAAAAAGGATAACGAAACAGCAAAAGTTTCTATATCGAATCCATTCTTCCCCATACTGGCAATTTTCAATAAAAATTGTATAACGTAAACCAAATTGTTATGGCATCAACATCACAAAAATCATTGGCAAGCAGACTAGGAAATGCTAAAAAACTAAAAACCATTGTAAACAACTTTACCAATTACCAACCACCGGTAGAAGAAGCCTCTGTAGCAAAACTAACTGAAACTATAGAACAAATAGAAACCCTGCAAACCCAATACAACAATGTAAAAGCCGACTATACGCTAAAAACAAACGAACGAAAAAAGATTTTTACAGAAAATGACAATGCTATCGACAGGCAACTGGCACCCATAAGAGCCTTTGTTGAAGCACTAAAAGGAAAAGACAGTGTAGAACTCACACAAATAAGTACCCTCATTAACAAAATTCGCGGTCAAGCATCCAAAAAAACAACCAACAAAGAAGAAACCGACACCAAAACCATTAGCCAAATAGAAAGAACCTATGCAAGCAGAGTAGCCAACTTTAAAAATATGATAGACCTGCTAAGTAGCTTAGGAGAAACATACAACCCAATCAATGAAACCCTAAGCGTAACCTCATTAAACACCTTGGCAACAGAGGCAGAAGCAAGCTCAGAAGCGGTAGATTTGGCGTTGGCTACCTTAAAACCCGTTACAGAACAAAGACAAGGACTCTACAACACCTTAAGCAAGCAAACACAAAGCATAAAAAACTTTGTAAAAGCACAATACGGACAAACCTCCAACGAATACAAACAAATAAAAGGGCTAACTATTTAAAAACAAACCTCGTAAAAGCAAAATTTACGAGGTTTTTTAGTTTCTTTTTATCAAGAAAAAGAAAAGTACATTACCATAAAAAACAATACAAACCATATTTCTTTTCCAAATGAAAAAAAGCTATACCCCTAAGTTGTACTATATTTATGCTAAACAGAATAGTTGACAAATAAACAGCTAAAAAATAATACCATTAGATAAGTATGGACGGTTATTTTTTAAGTCCTTGAAAATTCCTAATTCCTACATCCTAATTCCTACGTCCTACGTCCTAACTCCTAATTAACAAGGTCAGTTCGAGTGATTTTTAGAGAAGTAAGTTTCATTATTAAGTCCATTCCGTTCAAGCGAAGAAATACTAAAGAAAGAATATCAGTTTATAAAAAAGAATGCAATATGTTAAGGTTTAATAAATAACTTCCCAATACAGAAAGCAAGAATCCTTAAAAAATAAAAAAGCTATACCTCTAAGCTGTACTATATTTATGCTAAACAGAATAGTTGACAAATAAACAGCTAATAAAATAATAGCATAAAACAAGTTTAGACGGTTATTTTTTAAGTCTTTGAAAATCCCTAATTCCCAATTCCTACGTCCTAATTAACAAGGTCAGTTCGAGTGATTTTTATGGAATGTTAATGACATAAAAATAGTATCGAGAACAAAGAACTACTTCCCAATACAAAAATTCCCGAAAATATGACCTAAAATATCCTTATCAACATCATACTCACCGGTAATATTTCCTAAATGACGCAAACACTCACGAATATCAATAGCAAATAAATCAGAAGAAATATCCAGTTCAATACCCTGTTTAACAGATTCAATACTCTCTAAAGCAAGCGTTAAAGCCTCAAAATGACGCGAATTAGTCACAATAGTCTCATTATTACTTAAAGCCCCGGTATTCACCAACGAAGTAAGTTCCTGTTCTAACGTATCAATACCAATCTTCTGTTTAGCAGAAAGCAATACCAAATCAGAAATTTGTGCAGTTAAAGAAGCCAATTGCTCCTCAGAAATAGTATCAATTTTATTAGCAATAGTTAACAAACGCTTATGCGGAAAACGCTCTTTAATCGCAGCAATTTCCTGAAGAAAAGACTCAGGAGCCTCAATAAACTTCTGAGCAGAAATTAAAAAGATAATCAATTGTGCATTTTCAGCCTTTTCAAAAGCCTTTTGAATACCAATACTCTCAACAACATCTTCCGTTTCTCTAATACCCGCAGTGTCAATAAAACGAAACACCACGCCATTAATAACCACTTCATCCTCAATAGCATCACGCGTAGTTCCGGCAATATCAGAAACAATAGCACGCTCCTCATTTAACAACGCATTTAACAAAGTAGATTTCCCCACATTAGGCTCTCCGATAATAGCTACGGGAATCCCGTTTTTCATAGCATTACCAAACGCAAAAGAATCAATTAAACGCTTTAAAACAAAAGAAATTTTGGTAACTAACTCCCTAAACTTAGTCCTGTCGGCAAACTCAACATCTTCACCCGAAAAATCCAATTCCAACTCAATCAAAGCAGCAAAATCTAATAACTGACCACGCAATTCCTGTAACTCATTGGTAATACCACCACGCATTTGCTGAATAGCAACCTGATGAGAAGCAGCAGAATTAGAAGCAATCACATCAGCAACAGCTTCTGCCTGACTCAAATCCATCTTACCATTTAAAAAAGCACGCATGGTAAACTCACCATTATCTGCCATTCTACAACCATTTTGTAAAAACAACTGAATAATTTCTTGCTGAATATAATTAGAACCATGACAAGAAATTTCAACTACGTTTTCACCCGTATACGAATGCGGATTCTTAAAAATTGAAACCAATACCTGATCTATAACACTATTATTATGAACTAGATGCCCCAAATGTAACGTATGCGATTTTTGCTGTACCAGTGATTTATTTTTCTTAACAGAAGAAAAAAATGAATCAACAAGTTCAATAGACTTTTCACCTGATAAACGAATAACAGCAATGGCTCCCACACCCGCAGGAGTCGCTAAAGCAACAATAGTATCATTTTGAATCATGCTGCAAATATACGCAGTCAAAAATCTTGAGGCAAATGAGGAACATTCCAAAACATTTAAAAAATAAAGCCTGATGTTTAGATGAAGAAATAAAAGTGTGGTGCGTAGCACAACGCATGAAGCTCCGAAAGAAAATGGTGTAGTAATTTCCTACGTTTGCACTTGATTTTTGTTTCTTTTTATCAAGAAAAAGAAAGATAGGCTAAATAAATACAAAGGTAATCTATGACATTTCCCAATAAATATAAACTCATAGCAAAGTAAAGACCTTCACCATAGCAGTCTTTTAAAATAGATCAGTAGGTTTCATCATTATAAACGTTGCGTTCAAACGAAGAAGAGAAGTGCAGTGCGTAGCACAACGCATGAAGCTCCGAAAGAGAATGATGTGGAGCAATTACCTACGTTTGCATTGGATTTTTGTTTAGCTCATTAATTCTTATTGATTTTAAAAGGAATTCGTGAACCTCCAAAGTCGGTTTCTTTTTCAGCAATGGAAAAAGAAAAATAGCTTAGAAAAAGATTCTTCTATGTAAAATTTAAGTCGTTAAGAAAAAACGACAGTGGTAGTAACTTTTCTGTCTAAAAGAAAGAGAAATTGTATCGAGACACCTTCAACTGATACCCAATAAACACAAACTTAAACCCATTTATAAAAAGAAACATGATATAGAATTTTGTTAGCATAAAAAAGATAAAAAGAAACAAACCGTAACAAAAAACAAACTAAAACGTCTATTATATACAACCAATATTTATACAAAATGAAAAGAAATAGTCAATTATTAGCATTAACCCATTTAAGTCAATTATTAGACTTTGTAACAGGAATAGGCGGATTAATCGTACCCCTAATTATATGGGCAGTAAAAAAAGATGAAGTAGTGGATATGGACGAACACGGACGCTCTATCATTAACTTTAGAATAACCATGTTTTTATACCTATTAATATGTATTCCATTAGTAATCCTTTTCGGATTAGGATTGGTAGGAATGCTGGTAATCGGAGCCTTTTACTTAATATACCCAATAATCAATGCAATAAAAGCAAGTAACAACGAACAACCAAGTTACCCGTTTACTATAAAATTTATATAAAAAAAAGCATATAATTATTTGAAAGAAAATCGCCCTAAAACGGCGATTTTTTTATGAAATAAAAATAACTAAGCAGTTGAAAGTTAGTTTTTCAACCAAATGTTTTTATATATTTGAGAAAATCAACTAAAACAACGAAAAATGAAAAAAGAAAGCTATTTACTAGTACTTTGTGTACTTGTTACTTCGCTACTTAAAGCACAAACCCCAACTTTTAATGAAGTAAGCAATTTATTATCGGTAATTCATTGGCAAAGCCAATCCCCGGTAAAAAACCAAGGAGTAAAGTACACATGTACTGCTTTTGCAATAGCAGCAGCCTTAGAAACATTTCCTAACGTACCTAAAGATTTAAGTGAAAAATATTTGTACGGATTTCAAAAAGGATACCAATATGGAAAAACCCCTATTACTCAGGGACACAATTTATTCTCATATATTAAATCTTTAAAAACAGACGGGGTAATTGAAGAAAAATACTTGCCTTATAAGTTAGATTATGACAAAGTACGTCCGATGACAGAAGATCAATTTATAAACTATATGTATGAAGGAGAAGTAGGACTTCTAACATTAGGAGTTAAGTATAAAAAGAAAGCAACCGTTTTTGTTACAGATTTAGAGTATTTAAACACCCAAAAAGCCAGAAACATAAACTATATAAAAGAACAACTTAGAAGAGGAGTTAAAGCCATTCCGGTATCATATCCGGTTCTTTACGCTCCAGCGTGGAGAGGGTATCCTTCAAAAGAGTTTCATACCATTACTCCTGATGACGGATTTAAAGTAAATATAGGTAACGGGGTATATCAGAAATACTCAATAGCAAAAAGCATGTTTCCTAACATCAATCAACAAATTTTGAATAGCACGAAACCTATAGAACCAATTTACCCTTACCCTGGTAATCAGTATTCAGGACACGCAGTAACCATTATAGGCTATGACCAGGAAGGGTTTATTATTAAAAACTCTTACGGACCACAATGGAGAGTAGGAGGTTATGAACGCGTTAGTTATGATTTTCACGAGATTTTCGTTTCTGAAGCGCTAATCATCAGAAGTGTGAAAGTCAAAAAAAGACTTTTTGGTTGGTAAACGAATACAAAAACTTATTGAACACGAACAAAAATGTTAGTGTAATACCAAACACCATTTTTGTTCTGTTTTGCTGTTAAATTAAAATGCGTGTAATTACCTTCAATGTTTTGACGATGCCCGTCACTTTTTAACCAACCATTAACAACCGTTTCCGCAGTAGAATAACCTTTAGCAACATTTTCAGCAATTCCAATACTATTAGCATGCTTTTTTAAATAATCGGCACGAGTATTAAAGTTGTCATGTGACAACGCATTTTGTTGAATCATGTAGTTCGTATGACTATCCGTTTGAGATTTAATCACCTCTAAAATTTGAAGTTCCTGTAAACCTTTACTTTTTCTATGCTTATTAATTAATAAAAGTATTTCTGTTTCAAAATTAGGAGGCGTAATTCCTTCAATAAGCTCGTTAGAAGTAGAAGCAGAACACGAAAAAAACAAACAACAAGTAAGAGTGAAAAACAATTTAAGAGAATAAGAATTCATAATAGTATACAAAAAGATTAAATGGCCTGTTTAATAAAATCTTCATATTCATAAAAGAATAACTCAAATTGCGTCATGGTATCAACAAAAAACTCATAACAATCTCTCCAGGTATCCTTATTATGAATACTAAACTTTTTTTCATACGGAACGTAAATACGCCTTATAATCTTACGATTCTCTAACTCAAAATTATCATCATAAATAACTTCAGGTAAATACTCAGACTCTAATATTTTTTTTAGAGAAATCAATTGATCATATAATAACTCGTTGGCAATATCTTCAGGATGTTCAAAATCCAAACAAACAGAAGCCAACTTACGATCCGCTTGAAACTTAAACGCAAAACCTTTTATTTTGGTATTGTACAATAACCATTTTCTAGGAAAAGACTTTCCAAAACTGGTCCAAAATTCCTTTCGCAAACGCGCAGACTCTTCTTTACTAAACATTTAATCAATTTTTAATTACGAATTATAAATTCATAATTGATAATTAACAATTCATAATTAATTTACCCATGTACCTTAGCAACAGTTCCTCTGTTTTTCATCATTTCAGCTTCAAACGACAATAAATCACTCCACTTTTTGTCTACAATTTCTCTATCCATATATTGGCGAGCGTACCCTAAAAATAGGGTGTAGTGATTAGCTTCAGAAATCATTAAATCAGTATAAAATTTAGAAAGCTGCTCATCATTCATATTGTCAGCAAAAACTTTAAAACGCTCACAACTTCTCGCTTCAATTAAAGCGGCCACTAATAATCTGTGTACTAAAGCCTCGGTACGATTTCCGGTATGAGGAAAAAACCTTTGCAAATTTAGCGCATAATCATTTTTAGTAGCCTGTCCTAAAACCATGCCTCGCTCAATCATAATGTTATGTACCATTCTAAAATGCTCCATTTCTTCAATAGCAATGTCGCTCATATCTTTTACTAACTCCGTCTCTTCAGAATAATTAATAATAATAGAAACAGCGTTTGAAGCCGCCTTTTGTTCGGCAAAAGCATGATCGGTTAACAACTGTTGTAACCCGTTTTTAGCAACATCTACCCATGAAGTTTCCGTTTCGAATTTTAATCCAAGCATAATTTATATTTGAGGCTGTAAAATTAAAAAATATAGAAACTATTTCTAGTAGAAATCCTCTAAAATTGACTAGTTTTGTATACGAAAAACTCTTAAACAAGGTTAAAAAGTTAAAATTGCTTCTAAAAAAATACGTAGATGAATTACGAATACTCATTAAATAACTACGAATTCTAAATCTGTTGGTTTTACTATTTTCTTTTTGAGTAATTTTAAGGTTAAAATATAAACGTAAGTTTAAGAACATCAAAAAAACTCTATTTAAAACTAAGATAAACTATAATGAAAAAAAATACTTTGAAACCCTCAATTGGTTTTTTTCGTTTTTTACTTCTAGTATTATTAGCAATAACAATAAATGCATGTAAGAAAAAAGAAAAAACAGAAAGCAACGTAAATGCGTTTAACGAGTATATAAGCGTGTTTCCGCAAAAACTAATTTCTACCACATCCGGATTACAGTTTTTACTGAAAAAAACACCTAATGTAACCAATGTAAATAATGATGTTTTTAGTATAGAACCTAAAGTAAAAGGAGAGGTTACGTTTAACGATAACATGTTAACTTTTGCTCCTTCAGAAAAACTAAAAAGTAATCAGGAATATACCGTAACACTACATTTATCAAAACTATATGATAATATAGATAGCGAACTAAAAAACTTCACCGTAAAATTAAAAACAAAAGATTTACTATTTAATATCTCATTAGAATCACCTAAAGTATATACCAAAGACTGGTATTATGTAGAAGGAATTTTAACGGCCAGTGATGTTATTGAAAGCGCTAATTTTCCGGATTTAGTAGTTGCCAATTATGAAGGAAAAACAAAAAAGATAAAATTTGATGTTACAGAAGGGTATGCCTCTAAAGTATATTTTAAAATAGATAGCTTACAAAGATTTGTAGATGATAAAAATCTAAAAGTTACATGGAACGGAACCTCAATAGGTTCTGCCTCAAACGGAGAAAGAGAAGTAGTAATTACCGGTAAAAACAACTTTAAAGTACTCAATGTTGAAGTTACAGACACCGATAAACAACATATAGAAATAAGTTTTTCAGACGTAATACAAAAATCACAAGACTTAAAAGGACTTATACAGTTTGAAAACACTCAAAAAAGACAATTCAGTTATAAAATAGCCAACAATGTTGTAACAATATATCCGGAAGCTTCATTTAAAAGCAAAGTAGATATAGAAATTTTTAAAGGAATTAAAAACACCGATGGCTATGCTTTAAAAGAAAACTATAAAAAAACACTGTATTTTGAACAGTTAAAGCCGGCAGTAAGTTTTATTAAAAGTGGTACCATTTTACCTAATTCAGATAACTTAAAAATTAACTTTAAAGCAGTAAGCTTAAAAGCGGTAGATGCAACAATCTATAAAATATATAAAGATAATGTATTACAGTTTTTACAATACAATAACTTAGATAACCAAGGAAATCTGCGTTATGTTGGACGTCCTGTAGCAAAATACACGGTTAATTTAGCTAATCAGGGAGTGGACTTAAGTAAAGAAAATGCCTATGCAATTAACCTGGCAGATATTATTGAAGTTGAAAACGGAGCAATGTATAGAGTAGAATTAGGATTTATTAAAGAATACGCTAATTATACATGTGATAATGCCGCAGAAGCAAAAACAATAGTATATGGTAAAAAAGAGATAGATACGAAAGATTATGACAGTACCGACTATTATTACGATTATTACTACGGAGACGGAGAAGGATATAACTGGAATGATAGAGAGAATCCTTGTACTGTTTCATATTACTATAATAAAGATGTTAGCACCAATATTTTAGCAACCAACTTAGGGGTTATTGTTAAAAAAGGAGATAATAATAAAATATTCGTAGCTGTAACCGATTTAGTAACAACTTTGCCGGTAGCTGCTGCAAAAGTAACCCTGTATAACTTACAACAACAAGCTGTAGTAACTGCTGCCACAGATGAAAAAGGAATAGCAATGTTTGAAGATACGGCAAATGCATTTTTTGCGGTAGTAACTAAAGAAGCCAACACAACCTATTTAAAATTGAATGAAGGAAATGCTTTGTCAATGAGTAAGTTTGATGTGTCAGGAGCTAAATTACAAAAAGGATTAAAAGGGTATATTTACGGAGAAAGAGGTGTTTGGAGACCCGGAGATCAATTATTTTTAACCTTTGTGTTGAATGATAAAGCCAATCCAATTCCTGATAACCACCCAATAAAATTTGAATTGATTAATCCGCAAGGAAAAATTATTGAACGCAAAATAATACTGAAAAATTCAGATAACGTATATGCCTATACACCACAAACAAACCAAGAGGCAATTACAGGAAATTGGAAGTTAAGGGTAAGCGTAGGAAGTGCTGTTTTTAATAAAACATTAAAAATAGAAACCATAAAACCTAACCGTTTAAAAATAAAACTTCAAATGAATGCCGATGTTATTAAAGCAAATAACCCAATAGCAGGTGAGGCAGAAGTAAAATGGTTACATGGTGCAATTGCCAGAGGATTAAAACTAGACATTAACGGAAAGTTTTCACAAACAGCAACAGAGTTTCCAACATTTAAAAATTATAATTTTGATGATGCTACTCGTAGATTCGGAACAGAAGAATTTACCGTTTTAAGAGGAAACTTGGACAATGAAGGGAAAACTACATTTTCAGTAAAACCAAAACTAGATACTAAAGCTCCCGGAATGTTAAAGGCAAGTTTTATTACTAAAGTATATGAAAACGGAGGCGATTTTAGTACCGATGTATTTAGTAAAAAAGTATCTCCATACACAACCTATGCAGGATTGCAATTAGCAGAAGAATCACAATCTAAAAACTATTTATTTACAGATGAAAATTATACATTCAAGGTAGCTTCTGTAAATGAAAACGGAGAAGGAGTTGCTAACAATTTAGAGGTTAAAGTTTATAAACTTTCATGGAGATGGTGGTGGAATACTTCTGATAACGGATTGTCTAGTTATGACGGAACTCGTTACCACGAACCTTATAAAACTACTCAGGTAAAAACAAATGCAGCAGGTAAAGGAACTTTTGATCTTAAAATAGATGAAAATGATTGGGGACGCTATTTAGTTAAAGTTACAGATACAAAAAGTAAGCATGTAACCTCATCAGTAGTGTATTTTGATTGGCCTTCTTGGTATGGAAAAAAGAAAGGAAATCAAGATAAAAGTAACGCAACAATGTTAGTGTTTAGTACAGATAAAGAAGCCTATGAAGTAAATGAAACAGCTACGGTTAAATTCCCGTCGTCAGAAGGAGGCAGAGCACTTATTACTATAGAAAACGGTACAGAAGTATTAAGTCATTTTTGGGTAGAAACACAAGCAAAACAAACCAGTTTTACGTTTCCGGTGCTTCCAACATATACACCTAATGTTTTTGTAAATATTTCATTGCTACAAAAACATAGTCAAACAATAAATGACTTACCTATTAGAATGTACGGCTCAATACCAATGATGGTTCATGATTCGGCAACCCAATTAAACCCTGAAATTCAATTGGCTGATGAATTACGTCCTGAAACTACAGCAAGCATTCGAATAAAAGAAAAAGACGGAAAACCTATGACCTATACTATTGCTTTGGTTGATGAAGGCTTGTTAGACTTAACACGTTTTACAACGCCAAATCCTTGGGATACGTTTTACGCTCGTCAATCATTAGGGGTAAGAACATGGGATATCTTTGATGATGTAATAGGAGCTTACGGAGGAAAAGTAAATCAAATTTTAAGTATCGGAGGAGATGAAGCGGAAGCAGGAAGCAAAAACAAGAAAGCAAACCGTTTTAAACCTATGGTTACGTATTTAGGTCCGTTTAATTTAGATAAAGGAGATATAAAAGAACACAGTATAAAAATACCTAAATATGTAGGTTCTGTAAGAGCTATGGTAGTAGCAACAAATGCAACAAAAGAGGCTTACGGAAGTAGCGAAAAAACAGCATTTGTACGTAAACCGGTTATGATATTAGCCTCGTTACCACGTAAAATTACGCCACAAGAAACCGTAACCTTACCGGTAACCGTTTTTGCAATGAAGCCTACCATTAAAAAAGTAAAAGTTACGGTAGCTTCGGATGCATCTTATACAATTGAAGGAGAAGGAACACAAACTATAGCATTTGATCAGCCGGATGAAAAAATGGCATATTTTACGTTAAAAGTAAATGATTTTAAAGGTATAGGAAAAGTAAAAATAGAAGCCGTTTCAGGAAGCGAAAAAGCCTCTTATGAAGTTGAAATAGATGTGTTAAATCCTAATCCGGTAACTACTGAAGTGAAAGATTTAGTTTTGAAATCAAATGAACAAAGTGAAATTAATTTTGCAACATTTGGTACTCAAGGCACAAACACAGCTAATGTAGAATTGTCAACACTGCCTCCAATGAACTTTACCAAACGTATGGAATACCTTATTCAGTATCCACACGGATGTGTTGAACAAACAACATCAAGTGCATTTCCTCAATTATATTTACCGGAAATCTTTGAATTATCAGACACTAAAAAGCAATCTATAGAAAGAAACATCAAAGCAACTATTCAAAGATTATCAGACTTTCAATTAGCTAGTGGTGGTTTATCGTATTGGCAAGGAAACGTAGAAGCTAATAGCTGGGGTACTTCTTATGCCGGACACTTTATGATAGAAGCAGCTAAAAAAGGATATGCTTTACCTATAGGGTTCAGAGCTAAATGGATCAACTATCAAAAAGAACAAGCACGTAGATGGAGAAATACCAATAGTTACTACGATAACTCGTTAGCACAAGCGTATCGTTTATACACGTTAAGTTTAGCCAATAGTCCGGATTTAGCCTCAATGAACCGTTTAAAAGAAACGTCAGGAATTTCTAATGAAGCTAAAACCCGTTTGGCAGCTGCCTATGCTTTAATAGGAAAAAAATCAATAGCAAGTTCTATTCTGAATACAATTACCGCAGAAAATTATACAAGTCAGTATTATTACAATTACGGTTCGGAAACAAGAAATAAAGCAATGGCACTTGAAACATATATACTCTTAAATAATGAGGTGGTTGCTATAAAGTTAGCAAGAGAAATTGCTCAAAGTTTATCAGAAGAACAATGGATGAGTACGCAAACAACAGCGTATAGTTTATTGGCAATGAGTGCATATGCATTACAAAACGGAGAAAATGCAGGAATTGAGGTAACCTATTCATTAAACGGAAAATCTCAAAAAGTAAGTACCTCTAAAGCGTTATATACAACAACTTTAGAAGGAATCCAAAAAGAGAATAGTATTAAAGTATCTAACACAGGTAAAGGAGTTGTGTATGTAAGACTCCTAAACTCAGGAATATTACCGGTTGGAGAAGAAAAAGTATTCCAAAAGAACTTAGAAGCTTCAGTAGTCTATAAAACAAAAGAAGGTAGTACTATTGAACCGGATAATTTATTACAAGGAACCAATTTTATAGCTGAAATTAAGATTAAAAACGCTACAAACGCTAAAATAGAAAACGTAGCTCTAACTCAGTATATTCCTTCAGGATGGGAAATTATTAATACCCGTTTTACAGATTTTGGAAACAATACGACCTCATCAAAAGTTGATTATACAGATATTAGAGATGCTAGTATTAGTAATTATTTTACATTAAATAAGTATGAAACTAAAACATTTAGAGTTTTATTAAATGCATCTTATTTAGGAAACTACTATTTACCAGGAGTACAGGCAGAAGCTATGTATGATAACAATTATGTTGTACGTACTCAAGGAAAATGGGTAAAAGTTGTAAAATAATACGACATAAATAACTAAGAAATATTTTATTTTTATAAAGCTAAAAAGCTGTCTTCTATTCTATAAGGCAGCTTTTTTAGTATGTATAATGTAACATTATAATTTATTTCCAAATCATCTACTTTCATGCTTTAAATCAAATCGTTTAGGGCCTTTTTTCTGTAAGCAGTTACTATAAAGCTTAAACTAGAGTATATTTTAAACATACTAATTATGAGCTTACTATCAATCATTTTACCCGTAATTACTCAAATGGAAGATTCACATTTGAAAACACAATTAGCTACGTATTTTCCACTTCAAGAAGAAAAGTTTAGTCAAATAGAAAAATCTTTTAAAGCATTAACTGCTCAAAAACAAGCAAAAGAAACCCTAAATACTTTTTTTAAAAGCTGGAGCCAAACGAATAATAGTGCTATGACAGTTGCCGGATTAAGCAATCGTATGACTATGATTATTCATAAAAAACAAAAAGTAAATAGTGAATACGATTTGTTTAGAGCAGTTTCCAGTTTAAACAGAATTGTAGATGAAGATTTAGCTGTTGTCGGAAGAATTTTACACTCAATATTGTTTTATAACATGGCAACAAATATTACAGGAGATGATTCTTGGTTGTCGAATACTTATTTAAACAAAGAAGCCATTGAGTTTAAAGCTTGGAAAGATAAAAACTCACTAAGAAATAAAGATATTATGGTAGGGTTACTAACTACATTGGTACATGAAATATACACACATGGAGAAGTAGAATTTATCATTCCTTTATTTGAAAGTTGGTTACGAGAAGAAGGAAGGTTGTCAGATGAAGATATAGATAAAACATTGGCATGGATTAGTGTGCACTGTGGACCAACAGAAAAAAACCATTTTTTCCATGCAGTAGATGCTATAAACTCATACAGCAAAGCTTTTAATATTCATGTGGAAGATTATGACTTACAAGAAATTGTAGAGGACTATTTGCGTTTAAAAGCAGAGGTAATGAATGTTTTATATAAACAGGTTTCAGAAGAATATGCTATGTAACCATGAAAGTACATTTCATATGACAGTTAAAGATATAGATCATGAACTTCATGAGTATGTAGTTGCCAAAATAGGAGTTGATGAAACAAAATATAAAAAGTTTCTAAAAGAGACATTAGCCGAGTTAAATCATGATGTAGATGCATTTACAACCTATGCAGTTTCAGTGTCTGACACACAGTTTAACGAATATAAAAAGCTAAATAAACTGCTTAATCAAGCACTGAAAGAGATTGTAAACAATTACTTTGAAGACAATCGAATCAGAGATATTTATCGGTTAGATTATCAATTAGAAACTATTTTAAAAGAAGTCGCATCAATACCTTATTCGGTAGGAATATACCGACCTGATATTCTTTTAGATACAGTAGGACAAGCCAAAATATGTGAAATAGGATGTAGGTACCCTATAAATGGTTGGATGGTGAGTTACTATTTGAATACAATAATGAACCATCTAATACCATTAGAAGACAGCAGTAACCAATCATTTGAAAAACTAGAACATTTAGTATCTAATCTGGCTCGGGAATTCAATAAAGCGTATCCTATTTTTTATATACATCAAAAAGAAAAAGGAACAGAAGCGTATTTGCTGTTTAAAGAGTTGGAAAAATTAGGATATACCATCAAAAACAGTTTGCCAAGTGCGTTGGTGTTAGAAAGAGAGGAACTAAAAATAGGAAATCAAGTAGTAACACAATTCATTATAGAAATGGATCGAGAAGAATTGAAAAACATTCCTATTGAAATCTTGAAAAAGATGATGGCATCCAAAATGACAATAAATGATGTGAGATCTACCATATTAGTTCATGATAAACGAATCTTATCGGTATTGTATAATGAAAAAATCATGCTTGACTATATGAGTGCAGATGAATATGCTTTTTTGAAAAAATACCTAATTCCTTCTTACACGTTGCATTCAGAAGAAATACGAAATACACTTAAAACATCAAAAGAAAACTGGATACTAAAAAAAACTAGTGGAGGAAGAGGTATTGATATGTATGTAAAAAATGAATGTGCTCCTGAATTGTGGGAAACGCTATTGGATACAAATTGGAAAGATTATATGGTACAAGAATACATAAACCAACAAGAAATTCAGTTGGAAGATATAAAAGTGAATATCGTAGGAATGTTGTTAGCTTATAACGAAGAGGTATATGGTTTAGGAGTATACAGAGGATCAGAAAAAAGTATTATCAACGTACACAGCGGAGCTTGTATTTTACCTAGTGTATTAAAATTATAACGATGAAATTTTCAGTTGTCATACCCTTGCATAACAAAGAGCTGTATATTGAAGAAACCTTAGCCTCTTTAGCATCACAAACCCAAAAGCCATTTGAATTAATCATTGTAGATGATTATAGTACAGACCGTAGTTTAGAAGTGGCACGAAATTACTTAGCATGTAACCAAATACTCTTTAAAGATACCAGAATAGAAATTATAGAGCTTACGGCTAATTATGGAGTCGGATATGCCAGAAACGTTGGTTTCTCTAAAACTACAGGAGATTTGGTAAGTTTTTTAGACGCAGACGATCTCTATGAAAAAGACTTGTTAAAAACAGCAAGTTCACTAATGAAACAGTATAACATAGACTTTTTAGTAGTAGGAATTCAACTATTTCCTAGTAATGAAATCTGTCCGGAAATTGAAAAACTGGAAACCGAAATAACGCCCATAACTGAAGAAGCATATTATTTGAATCAGCCTTTAAAAACAGTTACCTCTCATAATTTTTATATGGGAGTCGGAAGTAATGTAATTCTAAAAAGACCCCATGGAGAATCTGTAAAATACATAGAGCAACGTATTATTTATCAGGGAATCGATTATTGGTACAGAGTACTAAAAAAAATGCTGAGCGAAGGCACTCCTAAAATAGGCTTGCTAATGGGGGCTTATTTAAAAGTAAGAGAAGTGCCGGGAAGTGCTTCCAGAAAAACATATAAGCATTGGAATGAAATTGATTTTCCACCGGTATTAAGCAGGTTTAAACATAGTAGCGATTATTATGATAAACGTTTAATGGGAGTAGTAGGAAGTAGATGGATACAACACGCTTTATCGAGTCTGAATTCATTCAGTCAAAAACTGAAATTTGTAATTAATTACAGAAAAGTATTTCTAAAACAAGGGTATTACTTCTTCCTACATAAATTCTAAAAAACATGGATAGCAGATTAAAAGAACATTTTGATACCGTAAAAGCGTCAACACTATTTAAAGAGTATTATAGTGGAATAAAACACTATACCCAAGCCCTTCCTGTTGAAAAACATACCTTGCGAAACATACTGGCAACCCGTTTTAATATTACCTCGGAAGCAAAAGGAATCTACCTGGTACGTTCCGGAGGCTCTATGGCAAAACCCTTAGTATTTCCGGTAGATATTGAAGAAAACTTATACCAACGTAAGCTATTATCAAAAGAGTTGGTAAAGTATGGTATGTTTACACCGCAAACCAGAGCATTGAATTTGTTTAGTTATAACGGAATGTATCGTACCGCAGCTATTATGGATGATATTTTAGATCGTTGTAATGCAACCACCATATCTTTAGGAGCCGTTTCTGAATTTGATTTGATATACAATACAGCGATACAATTTGGAGCCAATATGATAATGGGAACTCCATCTAAATTAATATTGGTAGCTCAGTACCTATTAGATACTAATTTGGAAGTATCCATTCAAAATATTATGTATGCGGGCGAGTTTTTATTACCATCACAAGCTACATTGCTTAAAAAGGCATTTAATGCTAACCGAATATATACCATGTATGGCTCTGCAGAAACCGGTATTTGGGGATGGGCTACGTATGAAGACGGACAAACTGTTTTTGAAACGCTGAATGAAGTACTCGTTGAAGTAGAAAATCCGGATGAAGAAGGTAATGGACTGTTAGTAGTAACCAATTTGCTAAGAAAACGCTTTCCGGTATTTCGATATGTGATGGGAGACATAGGAAGTATTTCTTATGAAGAGAATAAAACCTTAGTACACTTAAAAACCAGAGAACCTAAGTCGTTTTCAATAGATTCTAATTCCTATTTTATAAATGATTTTGATTGGCTTTATGAAACAGTTGATCGATTTCAAATTCAAGTATCCAGTAACAAGCCGGAACACACAGAAATCAAATTTTTAGTAGTGGCTAATTCTTCTGAGCCCCCAAAAATACCGTTGATAGAAAACAGGCTTAAAACCATTTTTGATATCAATCCTAACACAACATTTATCAAAACAAAACAAGTAAAAGAAGCTGATTTATATCTTAATCCAACAACATCTAAAACCCCTGCCATTGCAGATTTTAGACAATAAATGGTTATGATGATATTGATTTAAGGGAGTTTGTTGAATGAAACAATAGGCTATCGCTCCACAATTAAATTTGAACTAATTCTAAACTAGAGGTGTTTGTTGGGTTGATGTATCATTTGTCATGAAAAGCTGTATATTTGTATGAAGTGAAAATAACAGCAACAATATTATCTATTGTAATTCTTATTCAAGGCTTTAATATTTCATGCAGTGATATTTTAAACCTGAATAAATTAGTTGAACATGCGCAATTTCATAAAAAAGCGTATAATGATAGTTTTGTTACATTTTTATCTAAACACTACGGAGATCTTAAAAAAGAACATGCTCAAAAACATCAAGAAGAAAAAGAAGAGCATGAAAAGCTACCTTTTCAATTTGACTACCATTTAGTAGATTTTACCAAAGTAACATTTCATAATCTGGAAATAGCTTTATATCCAACGCCGGTGGCAATGAGTAAAAAAACTGTTTTTTACTATCAGGATATTTATACTTCTCCGGATGCCATAGGTATATTTCAACCACCAAGGTTCGCATAATTCATACACCCAATACTAAATTATATTGACCATGCACTCGTATGGGTCAGTATACACATATACGTATTTAATTCATGAATTATGTTATCAAATATGATACAATTTACTATAAAAAATAAATTTATAGTGCTGTTGTTTACAGCATTTATTATAGGCTTCGGAGTCTATTCCTTATCACAAATTCCCATAGGAGCCGTTCCGGATATCACTAATAATCAAGTACAGGTTATTACCACCTCTCGTAACCTTTCTACTCAAGATATGGAGCAATTTATAACCTATCCGGTAGAATTGGAAATGGCAAATTTACCGGGAGTAAAAGAAATACGATCAATATCAAAATTTGGACTATCAGTAGTTACCATAGTTTTTGAAGATAAGTTAGGAACCTACTTACCCAGACAGTTGATTGCAGAAAAAATTAAATCAGCTTCTGAAAAAATACCTGAAGGATTCGGAACACCGGAAATGGGACCCATTACTACAGGGCTGGGAGAAATCTATCAATATGTATTAGATGTAAAACCGGGGTATAAAAATAAGTATTCAACCACAGATTTAAGAACCATTCAAGATTGGATTGTAAAAAGACAATTATCAGGAATTCCGGGAGTGGTAGAAGTAAATACTTGGGGAGGCTATTTAAAACAATATGAAGTAGCGATTAATACTCAAAAGCTCAATGCTATGAATATTTCTGCAAAAGAAATAGTGAGCGCCCTGGAAAACAATAATAGTGTTACCGGAGGAGGTTATATAGAAAAAGTAAATCAATCCTACTTTATAAGAGGAGAAGGACTGGTGAAAAACTTAGAAGATATCAAAAATATAGTGGTAGCCAATAAAAACGGTATGCCCATATATGTAAAAGATATTGCAACTGTAGGGTACGGAAGCGCCAACAGATTTGGAGCAATCACAGCAAATGGAGAAGGAGAAAAAGTATTAGGGCAGGTAATGATGTTAAAAGATGCCAGTTCTAAAAACGTAATTGAAGCTGTAAAAGAAAGAGTGGCGACTATTGAAAAATCCTTGCCGGAAGGAATTTATATCAATCCCTTTTTAGAACGTAGTGAACTAATAGCAAAAACAACATTTACCATTACAGAAAACCTTATTTTAGGATGCTTAATTGTTATTTTTGTAGTGGTTTTACTACTGGGAAATATTCGTTCTGGATTAGTCGTGGCCTCGGTAATTCCCCTATGCCTTTTATTTGCACTATCACTCATGTATATTTTTGGAGTAGATGCCAATTTAATGAGTTTAGGAGCTATTGATTTTGGAATTATTATAGACGGAGCTGTTATTATAGTAGAATACATAACGTTTAAAATAACCCAACAAAAAGAAACATTTGCCAATCTTTCTAAGCAAGAACAACAAAAACTCAGAGATTCGGTAAGTAATGAAGGTGCTTCAAAAATGATGAGTTCGGCTGTATTTGGGCAATTAATCATTCTTATTGTATTCATTCCAATTTTATCGTTAAGCGGGGTAGAAGGAAAAATGTTTAAGCCCATGGCCTTAGTATTTAGTTTTGCATTAATAGGCGCCATGCTATTCTGTTTTACCTATGTTCCGGTAATGGCCTCTCTCTTTTTAAAACCTTCTAATATAACCGATAAAAATATTTCGGTACGACTGTTAACATGGTTAAACCGTTTGTATGAACCGGTTATTAATTGGGCGCTACGTCGAAAAAGAATGGTATTAGGAACCTCGGTAGCCTTGCTATTACTTTCGGTAGTGTTATACAGTAAAATGGGAGGTGAGTTTGTACCTACATTAGATGAAGGAGATTTTGTTATTCAACCGGTACTAAAAACAGGTACCACGCTAAGTAATACAGTAGAAATTACTACGAAGATTGAGCAACTATTGAAAGAAAACTTTCCGGAGGTAAAGCAAGTAGTTTCTCGTATCGGAGCAGCAGAAGTACCCACTGATCCTATGAGTATGGAAGAAAGTGATGTAATGATTACACTACACCCTAAAAGTGAATGGACTTCCGCAGAAAGTAAAGATGAGTTAGCTGACAAATTTAAAGAAGCTCTAGAGGTTATTCCGGGGATAGAAGTAGAGTTTACCCAACCTATTGAAATGCGTTTCAATGAATTAATTACAGGGGTTAGAGCGGATATTGCTATTAAAATTTTTGGGGAAGACTTAGCTGTTCTTGCTCAAAAAGGAAATGAAATCAAAAAACTGATAGAAAATGTAGAAGGAGCATCAGACATAGTGGTTGAAAAAATAGAAGGACTACCTCAAATGAATGTTTCTTATGATAGAGCTAAGATAGCCAGATACGGATTGAATATAAAAGACGTAAATGAAATGGTGTCAATGGGGTTTGCAGGAAAAGCTGTAGGGAACATTTTTGAAGGAGAAAAACGATTTGATTTGGTGGTTAGGTTAAATGAAAGCCATAGAAAGGATATTAAAGACCTAAAAGGATTGTATATAGACGTACCCAATGGAGGAAAAGTACCTTTAGAAGAATTGGCTACTATTACCTATCAAAAAGGAGCTGCTAAAATAGCAAGAGACGATACCAAACGTAGGTTAGTAGTTGGTATTAATGTGAGAAATAGAGACCTACAATCGGTAGTGGATGATGTACAACAGCTAATTAAAGAGCATATAAAACTACCGGTAGGGTATACCATTACTTATGGAGGACAGTTTGAAAACCTACAAAGTGCCTCTAAACGTTTAATGATTGCGGTTCCTGTGGCTTTAGTGCTCATTTTTATCATGCTGTATTTTGCGTTTAAATCAGTAAAAGAAGCCCTTATTATTTATTCAGCTATACCATTTGCTGCTATTGGTGGAGTGTTGTTACTATGGCTAAGAGGGTTACCTTTTAGTATTTCTGCCGGAGTAGGGTTTATAGCGCTATTTGGAATAGCCGTACTTAACGGAATTGTATTAATAGAACATTTTAAAGAATTAAAACATAAAGGATTTACCGATGTTGAAAAGCTGGTAAAACAAGGAGCGGCTGATAGACTTCGTGCTGTTTTACTAACGGCGGCCGCTGCGGCATTAGGTTTTTTACCTATGGCAGTTTCTACCAATGCAGGTGCTGAGGTTCAACGCCCTTTAGCAACGGTAGTTATAGGAGGCTTGGTGACCTCTACCATTCTTACATTAATTGTATTACCTATACTATATGCAATTTTTCATAAAGAACGAACAATAAAAGTTTCTAAAGGAATCCTAAATGTAGCTTTACTTTTAGGTGGCTTCTTAAGCGTACAAGGACAACAATCTGAGAAAAGTTTAGAGGAGTTAATTGATTTGGCAGTGGCTAATAACAAGGGGTTACAAGCGCAACAGCTCAAAGTAACTAAAGCCGAAGCAGCCATAGCATCTGCATATAACTTTGAAAAAACAGAAGTGTACTATGCCAAAGATGAAAATAACACGGTTTCAGGGTTGCCTTTACATGTTTTCGGAATTCAGCAAAACATAGCCTTTCCTACCGTGTACGGAGCTAATAAAAAAGTAAAAAAAGCAGCGTACAATATAGAAAACAACCAATACCAGATAGCTAAAAAGAAGTTAGTAAAATCGGTAGTACAAGCGTATTACACCTATCAATACGCTAAAGCACAAGAAAAACTGTATAAGAGCTTAGATAGTTTATATGATAAATTTTCATATGCAGCAAAAAGACGTTTTGAGTTAGGAGAAACCAATTACTTAGAAAAGCTTACAGCACAAGCAAAGCAAAAACAAATTAAAAACGAGTATCGAAATATAAAAACGGTTGTTCGTATAGCTTATCAAAAAATAACAGCTCTCATACAATCTACGGATAGTTTAAAGGTGGTTGAAGAAAAAACAATTAAAAAGCTGTCGGTACAAGAGGTAAACTTAAATGCAACAGCTGAATTGTTAGGGTATTTTGAAAGAGAACAATTAGCACAAAAGCAATTTCAACAACAAAAACAACAGTGGTTGCCTGATTTCAGCTTGGAAGTTTTCAGAGGCAACAATGCCAATAGCCATCAAGGATTTTATGGATACCAGATAGGTATGAAAATACCATTACTATTCGGTAGTGAAGTATCAAAAGTAAAACAATCTAAAATAGCCAAGGAAATTGCCTCGTATCAAACCTTAGATTATCAAAAGCAATTACAGTCGTATTATGAAAACCTTCAAAATAAACTAGAAGAAAAAAAGCAGTCATTGTTGTATTATGAAGAAGAAGGAATGGCTTTGGCTACTGAATTATTAAAAACAGCCAGTACAAGCTTTAAACACGGAGAAATAGATTTTTTTCAATACATACAAAGCATAGAAAACGCTTATCAAATTAAGTTGGCCTATGTAACCGGTATAGAAAACTATAACAGTGTTGTAATAGATTTAAACTATATAACTTTTTAATAATATATAGAAATACAGTAAACAGATACGATACTTAAACTCGAAATTATTTATAGGAAACCCTCATAGATAGATTTGTCAAAATAAGCTAACTGCCTTCACAAAAACAAATGAATAAAACAGCCTGTAGTGGAGGGGAGTGATTTTTTGAAAAGTATGTTAACCATTGAAATATAAAATATTAATACAATTTATTCGTATGAAACAACTTATATATAACATTCTATTAATGACCCTTATAGGATGTGCATCTAAAACAACAGATACAGAAGAAAAGGTAGTAGCAAAAACTACTGATGATACCATTTTTGTGAGTATGGAACAATGGGAGAAAAACCAAATGGAATTGATAAACGTAGAAGAAAAACAATTTCCTAAAACAATCAAGGTTGTAGGAAAAATAGAAGTACCGCCAAAAAACAGAGTAGTGGTAAGTGCAAAAATGGGAGGATATATTAAAAATACTCCTTTGTTGGTAGGAGATAAGGTAGTAAAAGGACAACGCTTAGTAACCATAGAAAATCAGGAATTTGTTGTAATGCAACAAAACTATTTAGAAACTAAACAACAAATAGATTTCTTAAAGTCTGAATTTGAACGTCAAAAAGCACTGTTTGATGAAAAGATAACTTCAGAAAGAAACTACTTAAAAGCCAAAAGAGACTATGAAGTTGCACAAACAACCCTAAAAAGTTTACAAAAACAACTAGAAATAGTAAACATACCCACTAACAAGCTACAAAGTAGTACAATTACATCGTTAGCCAGTGTTTACGCTCCAATTTCCGGTAACATTACTAAAATAAAAGTAGTAACCGGGTCGCATATTTCTCCGGCAGATGAAATTTTAGAGATTATAGATAACAGTCATTTGCACTTAGAATTATCGGTATTTGAAAAAGATGCACTTAAACTAAAAATAGGGCAGGAAATTACGTTTACGGTACCGGAACTATCTACAAAAAGCTATGAAGCTAAAGTACACTTAATAGGAAAAAGTATTAATGACGATAGAACTGTAGATGTACACGCTCATATTGAAGATGAAGAAAAAAGAAATTTTTTAGCAGGAATGTTTACAGAAGCAACCATAGTACTTACTAAAGAAAATAAAAGAGCATTGCCGGAAACATCAGTAGCAGAAGTGGAAGGAGCATACTATGCCTTACAATTGGTAAAGAATACCAATGAAGGGTATTTTTTTAAGAAACAAAAAGTAACTTTAGGAGATACTTTTAATGATGTTGTAGAAGTACAAGATACAACGTTACAAAAAGATGCACAATTTCTTAAAAAAGGAGTGTTTAACTTGTTAACTGAATAATATATAAATCAAACGTTTAATTTTAATGGTATCCGTATGAAACAAGAAAACGAAAGAAATTTAGAAACGCATATAGAAACCCACTATATAAACAGGAGTAATTGGTTAAGAGCCGCTGTTTTGGGGGCTAATGACGGAATTTTGTCAACGGCCAGTATTGCCATTGGGGTAGCGGCAGCCAGTAGCACCCGTGAACCTATTATATTAGCTGCCTTAGCCGGATTAATTGCCGGAGCCTTATCTATGGCAGCCGGAGAATATATTTCTGTAAGTTCACAGGCCGACTTAGAAAAAGCCGATTTAGAACGAGAAAAAGAAGCGTTAAAAACCACTCCTAAAATGGAGTTATTGGAATTAGCGGAGATTTATGAAAATAGAGGGTTAGATAAAGAAACAGCTTTATTGGTGGCAAAACAATTAACAGCCCATGATGCTTTAGAAGCCCATGCCAGAGATGAGCTGGGAATTAATAGTGCCACACAAGCCAATCCGTTACAAGCATCATTAGCCTCGGGGGCTGCTTTTATAATGGGAGGCGTTTTACCCTTTTTGGTGGCTTTGTTTTTACCCTTACCACAAATGATTTACTATCAATACGGATTTGCTATTGCATTTTTAATATTGTTAGGTGCCATTGCCGCTAAAGCAGGAGGCTCTAATGTTTTAAAAGCGGTTGTACGTATTACTTTTTGGGGTACAGTAGCCATGGGACTTACTGCATTGGTAGGATATTTATTTGAAGTAAATGTAGGCTAGTTTAGAAAGATAATTACTTTTTGAAAGCAAGAAGTAATTATCTTTGAAAATAACTAAACTAACCCAACTTATGAAAAAAACACTACTATTAGTACCTATAGTACTATTACTGTGGGTGGCCTGTACCACAAAGAAAAAATCAACAAAAACTTCACAAACAAATTTAGAAACCACAGAACAAACTACAGATTCTGTAGCCTTTAGTTTTGTGTTTTTAGGATGTAATAGGGTAGACCGTCATCAACAAGAAGATTCTACTGCAACCAATGCCTCTACAGCCAATTTATCTGCAATGAAAAGAATATGGACAGAAATTTCGGATTTACAAAGAAAGCCGGATCTATTTTTCTTTTTAGGAGATATGGTTTTAGGAGAAACCGATACCACAAATTTAGAAAATCAGTTAATAGCATGGAAAGAATTATATGCTAATACCAATTTTAGCCCAATTAGTACTGCAGGTATAGAAATGGTAGCCGTACCCGGAAATCATGAAATGCTGTATTACCATGATTATAATATGCCTGAACATACAGAATGGCCCTTAAAAGGAGCTACTGAAGTATGGATGGATCATATGGCAACGTATATGCCTAAAGACAGAGATTTTGTAACCGGAAAGGATAGTATTAATAATCAAATGACTTTTGCCTTTACACGAAAAAATATAGGGTTTGTGTTAATGAATACCGATACGTATAATGAACCAACAAAAGAAAATCCGTATGGTTTAGAAGGACAAATACCTACCCAATGGATTGTTGATAAAGTAGCGGAGTATAAAAACAACCCGAAAATAGACCATGTATTTGTATTAGGGCATAAGCCTTACTATGTAAGCGGTAAACCGGAAACCGGACATAAAGGGATTCCTGAAGGCCCTGTACTATGGCCAAAATTAGTGGAAAACAAGGTAATAGCCATGCTTTCTGCCCATTTACATGATTACCAACGTATGCAACCCGGTGAAGAAGGAACGTATCAAGTAATAGCCGGAAACAGTGGAAGCCCGGGAGAAGCAACATTCTTTGGGTATACCCAAATAGCTATTTTAGGAAACGGAGAAGTAAAACTTACTTCAATGGGATATGATATAGGAGATCCGTACTACAAAGCAGTACCCGAAAATCCTTCTACGGTTAGAGATGAAACCATATTAACTTGGACAAAAAATAAGAATCCTTATACCAATCAAAAGGATTAAAATGTTTAAAACTACCACCAATACTAAAAAATTGTAGTATACCTAACAAGTATCTTTTTAAGTTGTAAGGCATATACAAAACCCAGTAAAAGCGGGTTATATTTGATGACTTTAAAAACAACACCACCAAACCCAATGAAAAGAAATAGATGCTTTATTTTTTCAGCAACGCTAATTGCATTATTTAGCGTAAGTTGTAAACAAAAAACAGAAAATGTAAATCCGTTTAAACAAGGATATAAAAACATTGTTACCCCATCAAGTATTATTAATAGTGAGCATAAAGGAATAAGTAAGTCTGAAAGTATACCTAATTTATTTGATGAGAATAAGAACACTAAATTTTTAGTAACAGCCCCTAAAAATACCATTGTTATAACAAATAAAGAAGCCAGTGTACTTAAAAAATATAAGATAACATCGGCAGATGATGCCCCGGGAAGAGATCCTAAAAACTGGAGTATTAGCGGTTCTTTAGATGGAGAGAATTGGGAGGTTTTAGATACGAAAACAGACCAAACTTTTGCCCAAAGAAAAGAAACAGTATCTTTTGATTTAGAAGAGAACACTACAGCTTATTCTTCTTATAAAATAACATTAGAGCAAACTAAAACCTCTGTTTACGGTGATAATTACTTACAAATTGCAGAAATTGAGTTTTTGGCACTAACAGAGCAACCAATAGCAGAGTTTTTAGCCGTACAAACCAGAGGAGAAATTTTAGATACAATTCAATTTAATGATATATCAGCCAATGCTCCTGATCATTGGGAATGGATGTTTGAAAGCGGAATCCCGGAAGTAAGTACAGAGCAAAATCCGCAGGTAGTATTTAAAACTCCCGGTAACCATGCGGTAACTCTTATGGTTAAGAATAAACACGGAAAAGACTCGTTGACGTTAAAAAGATATATTAAAGTATATGATCCTGAAAATCCGTGGAATGGATTTCACTATCCTGAAATAGTATTTACGTCAACAGACACCATTTCAGAAGGGTATAAAAGAGCGATTACCATTATACCTGATTTTAAACAAGCCATTAATGAAGTTACTTTAGGAGTATGTAAACAGCTGTATAAAAACATAAGTGAAGTGCCCGATTTTGAGAAGGTAAACTTTACTTTTAATTGGAGTAATACCTTAGCAGCCAGAGGAGGAAACAGTACGGTAATGGATTTATGGTTTAGCACAAAATACATACAAAATGCATTACAAAATGAGCCGGATGATGCGGTAAAGTATGAAATATACGGGGTATTATGGCATGAGTTAACACATGGATATCAATTTAGTCCTAAAACGGCCGATAACCAATACAAACCCGGATATGATTATTTTGCTTTTTTAGAAGGAGAGGCAGACTTGGTTCGTATCAATGCCGGATACCATAAAACCAGACGTCCGGATTTAGGAGTAGGTGAGTATAAATACTTGATGGGATACACCACAACAGGTTTCTTTTTAAAGTGGATTGTAGATACGTATGACAAAGATTTTATTTATAAGTTCAACAAATCGGTACAAGAAATCACACCTTGGAGTTACAAAAAAGCTTTTCAAACCATATTAAACAAAGATGTAGATACTTTATGGAATGAATATACCGTGTATGTAAATGAGTATATTAAAAATAATCCAGTAGTTGAAAAGAAGAAAATTGATTGGATTCATATGAATTAAAAGCAATTTTACATATGCTAATAGTAAAAACAAAGCGGTTCTAAATTTTTTAGAACCGCTTTGTTTTTAAAGTCACTCCCCTTAGGTGTATAAAGTCACTCCCCTTAGGTGTATAAAGTCGCTCCCCTTAGGTGTATAAAGTCGCTCCCCTTAGGTGTATAAAGTCACTCCCCTTAGGTGTATAAAGTCACTCCCCTTAGGTGTATAAAGTCACTCCCCTTAGGTGTATAAAGTCGCTCCCCTTATATGTATAAAATTACTTCCTATAACTATCTGGAATTGTTTAGATAAGTTTAACAGTGATTTTAGAGTACTCAATACTCAGTTAGTTTTGAAAAACACTAAATTTGGGCGGTGATGAATCAACTAAGAAATAGCATTTATACTAAATTCCTGTGGGGATTAATGGGATTGTATCTGCTTAATTTTAGTGTTGATCCGGTAGATTTGTATCCGGAACAGATTCCGGAAGATTTATCAATTAACGAACAAGAAAGTATTATTGAAATAATTGTTGAGCAAATTTTGGGATATGAAGATGCTATAGGCGAGTATGACGATACAGATACGGAAGACTATGGAGAGAAAACAACTATTAAAATAGACTTTATAGCACAAACTTCGGGTAATTCCGGTAATAATCAATTCAACATAAAAAGAAGAAAACAGAAGTTTCCTGTTTATACCACGCATTTAACAAACGGCTTTCAAGAGCTTAGTACCCCTCCGCCCAAAATTTAATTTGTTTTTAGTTTTTAATAACATCTTTCCTCTAAAAAGAGGCTAAGATGATTCTATCGTATATAACAAACAAATTAATACATGAACATTAAAATAATAAAGACGCTAGTACTTGTATTGGCATATACAGTACCTACCATAGCTCAAACAACGAATGCTGAAAAAGACAGTTTATATATTCAACAAGTAGAAGATACTAAAGAACCCGCTAAGGTTTTACATGCTGAACCTTTGTATATTGATTTAATTCGCGATTTAGGAGCAAGAAAAGGAGAAAAAGAGTGGAATATAGGGTTCGGATTAACAGACAAATTACAGTTTGATTCTTATGAAGCCTTAATTGAATATGAATGGGCACCCATTGACAGATTAGGGTTTGAAATAGAACTTCCTTTTACTTTTTATGCACCTACCAGCCAAACAGAGGCAAGTACAGTACCCTCTAATCGGTTAAACAGTATTAAGATGGCTACACAATGGTCTTTTTATGTGAATGAACATATGGCTACTTCAATGGCAATCGGTTATATAAATGAATTTGAATTGTCTGATTTTAGAAGCTTTGGAGAACCTTTTATTAAGGGAAATGTGTACAATCCGTTTTTTGTAATAGCCAAACGATGGGGAAACAATTTTCATTCATTACTATACACAGGCCCTAGGATTGAACAGAATTTTATAACCCATCAGTTTCATACAGCCTATGATGTTAATACAAGCTTTCATTATATGATTACAGGCACCAGAAATTTTATAGGTGTTGAGTTTAATAAAACATGGGGGAAGGGAGATTTTGATATGACAATTCGCCCTCAAATGCGATTAGGAATTGCAGAGCATTTAATGATTGGTATTGTAGCAGGAATTCCGGTAAGCAGAGAAAATGAACGATTAAGTTCGTTTGTACGCTTAATATGGGAGCCTAAGCATAAATAGCTTTATAAGGTATAAACGTATTGTAAGGTTATGGGTAAAAGTGAAACCTGTGTGTTTTGAATAAAAACCCAACAGCAATACGTTTATACTTACTATAAAACTCGTATTTTAACTTACCTTTGAGCAGATAAAATAAAAGGCGATACGGTTAGTTATTATACATATAAGAGGTGTAAAAAAGGAAGGTAATACACAGTAAAATACCTGGAATGTTAAAAGAAACAAAAAATGAATTACACACCGTATAAAAATACGGCTATATAAAATCTATCTGTTAAATTGCATGTGAAATATGAAGAATTATTTAAAAAAGAAAAAACTAAAAATAGCAATAGTAACAGCACTATTTATAGGGTATTATTTTTGTTTGCCTAAGAACCTTTTTGAAGAATCCACATCTACCGTAGTAAACGCTAAAAATAATGAGTTATTAGGGGCTGTGATTGCTGATGACGGACAATGGCGTTTTCCGGAGTTAGATTCAGTACCACAAAAGTTTACCCATTGTATTTTGCAGTTTGAAGACGCCTACTTTTATAAGCATTTTGGTTTTAATCCTATTTCTATTGCCAAAGCAATGAAAGAAAACATAAAAGCCAAAAAAGTAGTGAGAGGAGGTAGTACCATTACACAACAGGTAGTACGATTGTCACGTAAAAACCAACAACGTTCTTACATTGAAAAAATAAAAGAGCTTATACTGGCAACCCGTTTAGAATTTAGATGCTCTAAAGAAGAAATTTTAAGGTTATATGCTTCTCATGCACCTTTTGGAGGTAACGTTGTGGGGTTAGAAATGGCTGCTTGGCGTTATTTTGGATTACGCCCCAACCAATTATCGTGGGCTGAAAGTGCAACATTGGCAGTATTACCCAATGCACCGTCGTTAATTTATCCAGGAAAAAACCAACAAAAGCTTAAAAAGAAAAGAAATGATTTATTGCAAAAGCTATATATAGAAAAAATTATAGATAAAGATACGTATGAGTTATCTATTGAAGAAGAATTACCTCAAAAACCCTATCCGTTACCTAACATAGCACCGCATTTTGTTCAGGAATTGGCAAAAAGCAATAAAGGAGAAAGAGTACAAAGCTCTATTGATATCTACTTACAAAAACAACTAAATACGTTAGTTAAACACCATTATGAACAAGTAAAACAAAATGAAGTGTATAACATAGCCGTATTGGTAATAGACGTAGCTACACGAAAGGTTTTGGCCTATGTGGGAAACTCACCAACAGATGCTAAACACCAGAAAGATGTAAATAATATAATAGCTCCCAGAAGTACAGGAAGTACTTTAAAACCATTCTTGTACGCTCAAATGCTGCAATCCGGAGAGCTATTACCTACACAATTAGTAGCTGATGTTCCAACAGAAATAGCCGGTTACACGCCTAAAAATTTCGATTTATCATTTGATGGAGCCGTTGCTGCCAATGAAGCATTAACAAGATCGTTAAACATTCCTGCAGTACGCATGTTACAAGCTTATGGTTTGGAAAAGTTTAGAGAAGACATAAAGGGGTATCATATTAAGCACATTAATAAATCAGCAGACTATTATGGGCTATCATTAATTTTAGGAGGAGCAGAAGCCAGTTTATGGGATTTGTGTAAAACATTTGCCGGATATGCCGGAATTGTTAATCATTATGAAGAGTTAAAGCATAACTATTATACAAATGAATTTATTGAACCCGGTTATCTTGAAAATGAACCCACCGCTTACGGAAAAGTACAAGAAGAGTACGTAACTATAGATGCAGGTGCTACCTATTTAACATTAAACACCTTAACTGAGGTAAACAGACCCTATACAGACCAAGCATGGAAGTATTTTGATTCTTCACAAAAAATAGGGTGGAAAACAGGAACCAGCTTTGGAAATAAAGATGCGTGGGCCATAGGGGCTACTCCTAAATATGTTGTGGGTGTTTGGATAGGTAACTCCGATGGAGAAGGAAGACCGGATTTAACAGGGGTAGGAAGTGCTGCTCCGTTACTATTTAACGTTTTTGATGTTTTGCCAAAGTCAGATTGGTTTTTAGAGCCTTATGAAGATTTGGTAGAAGAGAACATTTGTGAAAAAAGCGGTTACTTGGCATTGCCAATTTGTCCTTCAGTAAAAAAGAGAATTCAAAAGAGCGGAAGAAAAGCGAAGGCATGTCCTTACCATAAACAAATAACGGTAGATGCCTCTGAAAAATTTAGAGTAACGACCAACTGTGAGTCTATTAGTAATATAAAAACAAAATCATGGTTTGTATTACCTCCCTTAATGGCGTATTATTATCAGCAAAAAAATGCTGACTACAGACCATTACCCGGTTTTAGAAACGATTGTTTAGAAACAGAAAATAATACCATGGACTTTGTTTTTCCTACCAAGTACCGTTCTGTTTTATCACTTACAAAAAATAATGAAGGTACTATAAACTCGATAATTTTAAAGTTAACACACAGCAATTCAGAAGCTAAAGTGTATTGGTATATAGATAATACGTTTATAGGTACTACTCAACAATACCACGAACAGGAAATAAAGCCGGAAAAAGGAGTACATACCATTACGGCAATTGATGATTTAGGAAATGAAGAACAACGAATTATTGAAATAAAAAATTAAAAGGATAAGAACTAAGGTTATAGTAAAAAACTGTACTTTTAAGTTTTTTTATAAAAATTATGATAGAACTAGCAGGAATAATAATACTGGGAATATTAGCACAATGGGTGGCATGGAAGTTTAAAATTCCGGCCATTTTACCTCTTATTTTAATTGGATTATTTGTAGGACCTATTGCAGCTGAATTTTTTACAGAAGACGGACATAAATGGATAGAGCCTATATGGAACGGAGAAAAAGGATTGTTCCCCGGTGAAGGTTTGTTCTATTTTGTTTCGTTAGCTATCAGTATTATTCTTTTTGAAGGAGGGTTAACGCTTCGAAAAAGTGAAATAGCCAATGTAGGGCCAGTAATTACTAAACTTATTACCTTAGGAGCTGCCATAACCTTTATTGTTTCTGCCTTAGTAGCTCATTATGTATTTAATTTAGGATGGGAAATAGCCATGCTGTTTTCATCATTAATAATAGTAACAGGGCCTACGGTAATATCTCCGATACTACGAAACATTCCGTTGAAAAAAGACGTAGCGGCCGTATTGAAATGGGAAGGTATTTTAATAGATCCTATAGGAGCTTTAGCAGCAGTATTAATGTTTGAGTTTATCAGTGCCGGAGGAGGTAGCGGATTTACCAAAACTGCCTTTATGGAATTTGGAAAAATTGTACTTTTTGGATTAACCTTCGGGTTTACCTTTGCTCACGGACTTATTTTCATCATCAATAAAAAATTTGTACCTCATTATTTGTTAAATGTGGTATCACTTTCAATGGTGCTTTTTGTATTTGTACTGTCAGATTTATTTGCACACGAATCAGGTTTATTATCTGTAGTAGTAATGGGAATGGTGATTGCTAACAGTAACTTAAAAAGTATTGATGAGCTGTTGTATTTTAAAGAATCATTATCTGTTTTATTAATATCTATTTTATTTATACTATTAGCTGCCAATATGAATATTAGCGAGTTAATGTTGGTGTTTAACTGGCAGGCATTATCATTATTTGCAGCAATTGTATTTATTATAAGACCTTTAGCCGTATTTATGAGTACGCATAATTCTACCTTAAAGCTTAATGAAAAGTTATTTATAAGTTGGGTGGGGCCAAGAGGAATTGTTGCAGCGGGTATTGCCTCTTTATTTGGAACTAAGTTAATGAAACAAGGTATTGAAGGAGCTGAGTACATAACTCCCTTAGTATTCTTAATTGTATTAGGAACGGTATTGTTAAATGCAACAACAGCCCGAATGTTTGCTAAACTGGTAGGTGTATTTTTAAAAAGCTCAGAGGCTATTGTGATGATAGGAGCTTCAGATGCAGCAAGAATTATAGCTAAATACTTAATGAATCATGGAAGAAGAGTGGTATTGTTGGACCAAAACAAAAGTTATATACAACAAGCAAGAAATGAAGGAGTAGAGGCTTTTGATATTGATATTTATAATGATACTATTGATGATTCGGCAGAATTGAATGATGTGGGGTATTTAATAGCAATGACCGGAAGTGATGAAGTAAATAAGTATGCCGTTAATCAATTTTCAAGAATTTATGGTGAACGAGGAACTTATAGATTAGCAACGTTAAACGAAGTGAAGATAAAGACGCCTGAAAATGAAGATATGCTGTTTACGACTAATGATGATTATATCAATTTAAACGAAAGCGCACGTGATTTTCCGGTTATTAATGAAGTAAAAGTGGAATCTTCAGAAGATTATATTAATAAGTTAGCAACCATCCATGAAGAAGAAAAATCCATACCTCTTTTTGTAAGAAATAACAGGAAAATAGAGGTCATTCCGGAAGTAGATCATACTTTGATAAATGGAAATGATAGAATTGTTTATTTAGGAAAGAAAATAATTTTTTAAATAAGAAACTATAATATAAATGAAAAAGGATGCTAACTAATTAGCATCCTTTTTTTATAAGTCTAACCCAAAGGTTGTTTTAAGCTTTTCAATAAGAGGGTTTTTCTCTTTTAACTTCTCGTATTTTTCATGAGGTGTGTAAGCAAACTTTTTTTCTACCGTTTCATTTAAATGAATAACAATTTGAATTCCGTAGTTGTTCAACTTTTCACGTAAAAACTTTAATAGCTTAGGTTTTCCTTTCTCTACCTGTGATTTCATTAACTCATTAGGAACCGATATAGCTATTTTAAAATTCTCATATAGTTTGGGGTCATCAGAAGCAATAATAGCAGCCATACTTCGCTCACCCATGTCTTGTAATTTAAAGTAATACTTTTTCCAAACATCTTTTAATTGCTCTTGTGAAAACGGAGTTCTTGGGTGGTTATCGTAATTTTCTTCCTCCTCAACACTTTTATATTCTTTCTTTTGATGAATACTTTTTAAAGAAAGGGCAGAGGTACGGCGTTTTATATCTTTTAGTTGAGGTTTTGCTGTTTCCTGAGGAGGTACCGGAGCGGTTTTTTCAACAGCAACAGGTTTGGTAGCTGTAGCAGCTTCTTTTATGACCTCATGTACTTGTTTTTTAACTGCGGGTATTTTGGGTTTAGAAGGCGTTAACGCTGTAAAAAATGTAGCGGGAATTATGTAGTTGCTAGATTTTTTTTTTGCTCCATCAAAAGTGATAGAGGCTATTTGCATTAACGTAAGTTCAACCAATAAACGTTGATTTTTACTGCCTCTGTATTTTAAATCACAATCGTTAGCTTTATCTATAGCGGTAAGTAAAAATTGCATACCTGCTTTGGTTGCCTGTTCTAAATATTTCTTTTTGGCGTTATCACCAACTTCTAGCAAAGCAATAGTTGCCGCATCTTTTGCTACTAATAAATCTCTGAAATGAGAAGCTAATCCGTTAATAAAATGATGCCCTTCAAAACCTTTAGATAATACTTCGTTATAAGCCATCAAAACTTCAGGTATTTTATTTTCTAACAATAAATCTGTCATATGAAAATAAACATCATAATCTAACACATTTAAGTTTTGAGTAACAGCCTCACGAGTTAAATTATTTCCGGAGAAACTAACAACACGATCAAAAATAGATAAAGCATCACGCATAGCTCCGTCTGCCTTTTGAGCAATAATATGCAAAGCATCGTCATCAGCTGTAATGTTTTCTTTAGCACAAATACTTTTTAGATACTCTTTAGCATCTAACACTCCAATACGTTTAAAATCAAATATCTGACAACGAGATAGAATGGTAGGTATAATTTTATGCTTTTCAGTAGTTGCTAAAATAAAAATAGCATGAGCAGGCGGTTCTTCTAATGTTTTTAAGAAAGCATTAAAAGCGGCTTGAGACAGCATGTGCACCTCATCAATAATATATACTTTATATTTTCCGGTTTGAGGAGGTATACGTACCTGATCAGTTAAATTACGAATATCATCTACCGAGTTATTAGAAGCCGCATCTAATTCAAAAATATTAAAAGCAAAATCTTCATCGGTACTATTAGTAGAAGCTTCCTCATTAATTCGTTTGGCTAAAATTCTGGCACAAGAAGTTTTTCCAACTCCACGAGGACCTGTAAACAACAAAGCTTGAGCTAAATGATTATTTTTTATAGCGTTTTCTAACGTATTGGTAATGGCCTGCTGACCTACAACATCTTCAAAAGTTTGAGGACGGTATTTACGTGCTGATACTATAAAGTGCTCCATTAATTCTTTTCGTTTACGTGAACAAAAATAGAAAACCGAATGGCAACTAGCAAACAAAAAGTTTTTCAGTTGTCAACAATACAAAATGAAAAGAAAACCTAAGTGTATTTATAATTAAAAATAAAGAGATTACGACTCTTTTATAACCGTGTTTATTTTAAAACCATAAATTTGCTAACTGCTAACTGCTAACTGCTAACTGCTAACTGCTAACTGCTAACTGCTAACTGCTAACTGCTAACTGCTAACTGCTAAC
>NZ_JBOCUK010000002.1:192671-245882 GCF_050606265.1 Tenacibaculum sp. TC6
TGCTAACTGCTAACTGCTAACTGCTAACTGCTAACTGCTAACTGCTAACTGCTAACTGCTAACTGCTAACTGCTAACGTTATGGATTTATTTTCTCAATTTGAAGAACCACAGAAAAACTTACTTCCAAAAGATGGTACCGTACTATATCACGGATTAGTATTAGATAGAAAATCTTCAGATCAGTATTATGAATACTTACTCAATTCAATTGAATGGAAAAATGATGAAGCTATTATTTTTGGAAAGCGCATGGTAACTAAAAGAAAAGTAGCTTGGTATGCCAGTCAACCTTTTGAATATTCTTATTCTAACACAACAAAAGTGGCATTACCGTTTACAAAAGAGTTAGTAGTATTGAAAGAACTGGTGGAAAGAGAAACACAAGAAACCTACAATTCATGCTTGCTAAATTTATATCATAACGGTTCAGAAGGAATGGCCTGGCATGCTGACGGGGAAAAAGATTTAAAAAAGAACGGAGCTATAGCCTCATTAACTTTTGGGGCAGAACGTAAATTTGCATTTAAACATAAAGTAAGTAAAGAGGTTATAGGATTAATATTACAACATGGTTCTTTATTGGTAATGAAAGATACCACACAAACCCATTGGTTACATCGTTTACCACCCACTAAAAAAGTACATAGACCCAGAATAAATTTAACTTTTAGAACTATTATAGAACCATAACATATTGCGTATGAAAAAGTGTTTAAGTGTATTATTACTACTAATTACCGTTTTTGTTTATGGGCAAACAGAAACGGAAATACTTTACAAAGAAGCTGAAAAAATATGCAATCAAGAAAATAATGATTTTTGTAAAGCCTATAAATATTATAAAGAGCAGAAATATGACTCGTGTTATGTTTATAGTGCTAAAGCACTCCGAAATTTAGATAAAAATTATAAAGGAAAAGAAGTTTTAAATTATATACAAGGACATTCTGCTATTATGAAAAATCTATTAAAGCAGGCAATGACTAATTTACAAGAAATTTCAGATACTAGTGAATATAGAAATTTAAAAAGGTTTAGTTTAGCATATATTCATCTTAAAAATAGAAATTTTAAAGAAGCTCTTGATAACTTACATAAATTGGAGAAAGAAGAAAGTCGATTGTCATTTAAATATAGAAAGTTAACAATTCATAATATAGCAATTTGTTACATTCATATTAAAGAATATGAAAAGGCAGAAGATTACCTCAAAAAAGAAGAAACTATTGTAAAAGAAAAAGATACATCAGATATTATTATGTCTAAAATGGAATTTGCAAATATTTACTATAATCAATATCTAGATGATAAAGCAATTCCTTTATTTTTAGAGTCATACGAATTAGCTAAATTATATTCCGATTTGAGGTTTAAAAAAAATTCAGCATATAATATGGCTATTGTTGAGCGCAATAGAAAGAATTTTGAAAAAAGTCTGGTTTACTATCAAGAGTTTAATAAATGGAAAGATTCTATATGGAACAGAGATAAAATTTGGGAATTAACGGAGAAAGATAAACAGGTAGCCTTAGCTCAAAAAGAGAAAGAATTGTTGGTTAAAAATGAAGAGTTAAAAAGGCAGAAATTAATTAAGTGGTTTATAGTAATAATAGCTATTTTTTGCTTAGGGGTTTTAATGTTAATGTTTATACTGAAACAGAGACAAGTTAAGTATCAAAATTATAT
This sequence comes from Tenacibaculum sp. TC6, assembly GCF_050606265.1. NCBI lineage: Bacteria > Pseudomonadati > Bacteroidota > Flavobacteriia > Flavobacteriales > Flavobacteriaceae > Tenacibaculum > Tenacibaculum sp. TC6. The sequence goes on from NZ_JBOCUK010000002.1 coordinate 194,360, forward strand.
AAGTTCAATTAATAAAACTAATGAGGAAAGAGAACGAATATCAAAAGAATTACACGATGGGATTCTAGGTAAACTATTTGGAATTCGTTTTGGGTTAGGTTATTTACAAATAGAAGGAAATAATAAAATAATAGAAAAGTATCAATATTTTTTGGATGAGTTAAAAGAGATCGAAGAAGAGATTCGTGATGTATCTCATAAGTTGAATACTCCGTTAGCTAAACAGGATAATTTTTCAGCCTTAATAAAAAAATTATTAGAAGAGAAAAGTAAAATAGCCAAATTTGAGTATGAATTGAATATCCCGGATTTTGGAAAGTTAGAAGAAATTGAAGAGAGTTTAAAAGTTAATATTTATAGGATATTACAAGAGGCTATACATAACATAGTTAAACATGCAGAAGCAACACAGGTAAGTGTAACTATTTCTTTAGAAGAGAGTACTTTATATATGAAAATTGAAGATAATGGTGCCGGCTTTATTTATAATAATGAACAATACAATAAAGGAATAGGGATAAAAAATATAGTTTCGAGAGTAGATGCTATTAAAGGAAAGTTGAATATACAAACGGGAATAAATAAAGGAACTATATTAACTTTTTATATACCTTTTAAAAAAATCAGTTGATTAACTGATACTTATAAAGATACTAAAAAGGGAAAGTTAAAAGGAGGTAGGTTTTAATCATAATTCAATTTTTATTGTAAATTTGGAATTAACATTAAACCAAATCTTAATATAAAAAACATGAAAAACACTACAATTACAACACAATCTGTTTCTGTTAACGGATTAACTTTAAGTTTAGTTGATTTTAAAAAATTTGACACTAATATTGAACCAGAATACAGACCTCAAGGACCGCTAGTTAATATTTCGGCTTTAGAAAATGGAGATAATGTTCCTTACACGGTAACAGTATTGGCGTATTTGCCGGGTAGCCAACCTTTAAATCCAGTTGAAAATACTAGTGGCTTACCATTATTTGAAGATAAAATTTATTTAGATTATTATGGACCTATTACGGTTAATGCATTGAATAAAAATAATGAACCAATACCAATATTATGTAGAGATTTTCGAGTAGAGTTTAACTGTTCTGAAGAAGCTGTAAATTACGATTTATACTATATACAATTCACTTATGAGCTAGAAGAAGGAACACCTTCTGTGGATGCTATATTTGTAAGAGAAAAAGACGAAGATCCTGAAACAGATAGAGGAACTATTAGTACTCCAAAAGGTTAATGATTAAGAATTACGTTTTATTACTTTTTATATTTGTAAGTAATAGCATAGTTTCTCAAACGTCTAACGATAATTTGATTAATAATGCTAAGAAAATATGTGAAAAAAATCAAAAGCTTTTTTGTAAAGCTTTTGATTTTTATATAAATAAAGAATTCGATTCCTGCTATGTTTATTCAAGTAGGGCTTTAGTCGAATCTAAATCACAAAAGGAAAGCGATATTTTAAATTATATACAAAGCTTTAGTTCTAGGAAAAAGAAATTATTTAAAAAGGCTCTTGAAAATTTAAAGAGGATATCCGATAACCCCGAATTTATTGGGTTAAAGGAATCTCAATTGGGGCTGATTCAGTTACACTTAAAGAACTATAATGAATCTCTTGAACACTATGTAAAATGGGAATCTTTAGATTCTTTATACGGATCTGAAAGAAAGCTTAAGATGGATAGCTTTCATAACATTGGTTTGTGTTATATGCATAAAAAAGAATATGTTAAGGCAAAGGAATATTTTGATAAGGAAATTGAGCTAGTTGAAAAAAGGGATACGTTGGATATAATAGCATTGAAGATGGATTTAGCTAATGTGTATTATAATCAGTATTTAGATGATGAAGCTATTCCTTTATTTACTGAAGCATATAACTTGTCAAAGATATATTCTAACTTGGAATTAAAACAAAACTCCACCTATAATATGGCTATTGTTGAACGTAATAGAAAACGTTACAAAGAGAGTGTTGAATATTATAGAGAATATATTAAATGGAAAGATTCCATTTGGAACAGAGATAATATTATTGGATTAGCTGAAAAGGATAAACAAATAGCCTTAGCACAAAAACAACAAGAAATTGTGCTTCAAGAAGAACAATTAAAACGCCAAAAACTAGTACAAAATGGTTTAATTGCTGGTGCTTCCGGATTAGTTATTTTTATTGGTTTTTTAGGGTTTTTATATAAAAAGCTAAAAAAGCAAAACACATTAATTACACAACAAAAAGAAGACCTTAACATAGCAAATAAAACCAAAGACTATTTATTTTCAGTAGTATCACATGATTTACGTTCTCCTATTAATACCATTAGAGGAAAGCATATAGAGCTAAAAAATCATATTGAAAATAATGATTTACCAGCATTAAGAGCGGCAACAGATGCAGCTATAGCGGTAACAGAAAGCACAAGTCATTTACTAAATAATGTGTTACATTGGTCATTAGAACAAAGTAATCAATTATTGTTTGATACTAAAGAATATGCTTTGCGCCCAATGGTACAACATGTTTTACATGATTATGCAACTCTGGTAGAAGCTAAGGGAATTACCATAAATAGTGAACTTGAAAATGTATTAGTAAAAGCAGATAAAGAGTCCCTTAAAATAGTATTACGTAATTTATTAGACAATGCTGTAAAGTATATGAATAGAGAAGGTGAGATTACTGTTAAAACCGGATCCTATTCTGATACGGAAGCCTATATAACAGTTCAAGATACCGGAATTGGTATACCACAGGAAAAACTGGATAAAATTAATGCTCTAAAAGATTTAACTATTGACAAAATAGACAGATCTAAAGGAGTTGGTTTAGGATTACTCTTATGTCAAACATTAGTTAAGAAAAACGGAGGCAGTATTACTTTTGAAAGTGAAGTAGGAAAAGGAACAAAAATTACCATTCTATTACCTAGTATAGAGGAATAAAGAACAAATAATAAGAGCTCGCTTTTTAGTGAGCTCTACTATTTTGATAAAAAAGTTTAGTTAAAATAAACCACCGGAACTTTCATTTTCATCCCTGTATTTTCGCGTTCTGGATTTGTTTTTAGAACTTCCGAAATTATAACTGAATCCAAGAAAAACAGTATCATATTCTAAGTCATAATGACCAACTTGTGGAAAAGGGCTTTCAGAAGAATAGTCATAATTAAGACCGTTAAAAATATCAGTGCCTCTAAAAGTTACTGTTCCTTTACCATCTAACACACTTAAACTAGCCCCAATATTGATCATAGTATACGGTTTAACCTCAAACTGAACATTTTTACTTGTACCTTTATGTATAGCTGTTAATTGAGCTCGTAAACGTTTACTGATTTTAAATCTATTATTAACAGTTGTTTTAAATAGCGTATTTTTTATACGTTCTTCTTTTTGGTTTACAATGCCTTGAGAGTCTTGAATATACGTTTCTATTCTTGGTGCTATTTTCCACCAAGAATAAGCGTTATAAGAAGCAGAAATTTCAACACCATAACTGTTAGCGGAATCATAATTGTTATAAGAGATAATTTGTTTGTCCGGATTAGAAGCATTTTGCTGAATAATTCTACCTATTTTATCAGTTATAATTCTGTAAAAAGTACCAAAAGTTACAGACCCCTTGCTAAATGATTTTGAATAATTCAATTCAACAGAGTTTGTAAATTGAGGAACTAAGGTTTGATTTCCTTCTGAAATAGTCAAAGGAGAAACCCATTCTTGAATAGGAGTTACCTGAAACATGGAAGGCCTGTCAACTCTTTTGCTATAAGCTATTTGAATATCTTCTTTTTCATTGATATTGTAAGTAATAAATAAGGAAGGGTATACACTAAATATTTTATCAGAATAAGGCATTTTAGCACTCTGCTGAGTATTAGAAAATAAACCTTCAACTAAAAATTGCTCAAATCGAATACCTGTTTGAAGGGAAAGCTTATTAAAAGTTTTGTGAATATTAAAATACCCTGAATACATATATCGATCATAATTAAACTCGGTATTCCCCTTAGGTTGAACAGTAGGAGGCGAACCTACTTCAATTTCTTGGTCTGTTACAATTGTACTGTGCATTTTTTGACTTCTGTATTCTAAACCTACTTCTAAGTTATAATCATTAAAAATGACTTTTTCATAATCTAAATTAACCAACCAAGATTTTCGTGTATCAGTTATAGCATTAGTATAATTAAGTTGTTTATTGTTCTCATCGTCAGGAAATCGGTTAATAGAGGTTTCCGGGTTTTTATGAATACTATAATTAGCTTCCAATTCCAAATTTCCTCCATTGTCATCTAGATCTAATTTATAATCTACATTATAAATTTGTTCAGACTCATTATAATCGGATAGGTTAGGAGTATATAATGAATTGGTGTCAGATTGAACAGTAGTATTTGTATATAGAGTAGAAGAACTGTAGTTCTGATACGTATATAAAGACAAGGTACTTTTACTGTTCAGGTGAAAATCTGAGCCTACCTTAAAGGCCTGATCTGTATAATTATGTAAGAAATCAAAGTGTTGATTCAATACCTTATCCTCTCTACTAAGACGTTGCAAGGTTGCACTTTTACCAAAGCTAATACTATAATTACCAAAATAGTTAGTTTTTCCGGTATTATAATTAAAATCTAAGGTTCCGCTAGGTCGCGTGTTTTTACTATGTTCTGTACCAAAAAAGACGTTACCGTTAAAGCCGTAATCGGTATTTTTTCGTAGGATAAAATTAATAATACCACTCATTCCTTCAGGATTGTATTTAGCAGAAGGAGTAGTGATAATTTCAATTTGTTTAATTAAAGCAGAAGGTGTTTGTCTTAAAAGTTGTGCGGTATTCATGTTAGAAGGCTTTCCATTAATTAACACTCTAACATTTTCATTACCTCGTAAACTGATACTTCCGGTTTGTAAATTAACATCTACAGAAGGTATATTTTGCAATAATTGTAAAGAGTTACTTCCGGTAGCTATTAAATCTTTTCCTACATTGATAATTTTTTTGTCAACTTTTTGTACTACACTAGTTACTTCACTATCAATCTCAACAGTATTTAGTGAGGTATTGTTTTCTTCTAAAAATATTGGACTTAGATTGATTTTATTTTCTTTTGAAGTAAGCGTTATAGCTTGAGTTATTGAAGTATATCCTATAAACTGAATCTCAATTAAATAGGTGCCCAGAGGGATTTTTTTTAAGGAAAACTTCCCTTTTTTGTCAGTAATGCCACCAGTAATTATTTTTTCTTTATCAGTTTTACAGGTAACTGTGGCATAAGGAATAGCTATTTTATCTTTTTTATCTAATACATAACCATTAACTTCTCCTGAAATACTTTTTTGGGAGAAGAGAGTATATGTATTGATGAGTAAGCATATTAATATTAATCTTTTCATTATAGGGATTAGTAATAAGACAAGGTTCTTATAAAATAGGGTAAGAGGTGCCTAGTAGTATTCTTATAGATAAGTATAGCCAAATGAGGGGAATATTTCAGAAGACCGAAATACACTGCAAGTATAAAAAAAAAACTCCAGATAAATTAATATCTGGAGTTTTTCTGTACGGATGTTTATTTTTTACATAAAACCACCGCCACCTTGTTTTTCATTGCTGTCTCTTTGTTTACGAGCTTTAGCTTTGTTTTTTCCACTACCAAATCTATAGTTAAAACCAATATAGGTAGTTCTACTTTCCCATTTAAAACGACCATCTTGTGTGAAAGGATTGCTCGAATTGAATTGGAATTTCATTGTATTGAAAATATCATTTACTCTAAAAGTTATGTTTCCTTTTCCTTTTAAAACTGAATAGTTAGCCCCGAAATTAACCATAGACATAGGAGCAACTTTCCATTGAATATCTTGGTTAGAACCTCTATACATAGCGAATAATTGTAGACTTAAATTCTTAGAAGCATTAAAGCTATTGCTTATTCTGGCATTAAACACCTCATTTTTTACTTCTAATCTAGGTGCATTAGGATTGTTTAAATCTGTGGTTCCGTATTGTTTTTGAGAATAAACATCCATACTTGCATTAGCTCTCCACCATTTAGCAATTTTATAATTAACAGAGAATTCTAAACCGTAAGCATTGGTATCATCAAAGTTTTGGAAAGTCAAAATTTGTCTTGAGTTTGAAACATCAGTTGGATCTTTGTAAGTTACTCTAGAAATTACATCATTAACATTTCTATAAAAACTTCCAAAAGTTAGAGAACCTCCTTTGATTTTTCGAGTATAGTTAAACTCAATAGAGTTTGTAAATTGAGGTAAAAGATTTTCATTACCAACCGAAGTAATTAATGGCGTACTCCATTCTCTTATAGGGTTTACTTGTTGAATACTTGGTCTGTCTACTCTTTTACTATAGCTTAATTGAAACTGATTAGCATCTGTAGGAGTAAATGTAATAAAGGCTGATGGGTATACTGTAAAAATATCATCAGTTATCGTAGCTGTAGGTTTTGTTTCTTGGCTAAATACACCTTCAATAGAATATTGTTCAAATCTAGCTCCTAACTGCATGGTTACTTTTCCAAATTGGTGTCCATAGTTTACATATCCCGAATAAATTTTTCTATCGTAAGTAAATTCAGAGTTTCCTATTGGAGTGGTACCAATAATATTTAAAGCATTATCAGTTAAATGTCTTTCCTGATCTGTTAGATTGGTATTATCGGTAGTGTTAGTTCTATATTCTAAACCTAATTCTAATTTACCCTTTTCACTAATTGGGTTGGTGTAATCTAAATTAATCAAAACATTTTCTCCAACGTTATTAATATCATTAAAATAATTTAACAATTTATAGTCTCTGTCAACATTAGTTAATGTTAAATCTTTATTTACTAAAAAGTTAGGAGAGTTGTTTTTAGAATAAGTGGTTTCAAATTCAATATTATGCCCTTCTTTATCAAAATCATGCTTATAGTTTATGTTATAAGTTTGATTTTTACTGTCAGAATTTTGAGTATTAGGCGCATTACTAACTACATTTCCGGCATTATTGGTAATTAAGGCACGTCCGTTAGCATTGCTGTCAAACCAGTTTTGAGTTGTGTAAAAAGATAATGTATTTTTATCATCAAGATAAATATCTGCTCCAAATTTTAATAAATGAGATTCATTATCATTTACAAAAATAAAATCTTGATAGTTTGTTCCTGGCCTGTTTACATATCCAAAGTTATATCGGTCACCTCCGTTAAAGCCATAGTTTCCAAAAAAGTTAACCTTACCGGTTTTATAGTTCATATTAGTTGAAGCATTGTTGCGCACATAATGTCCGGCTTCAACACCTGTATTTATAGAACCATTAAAGCCCATATTGGCATTTTTATTTAAAATAATATTAATAATACCACTCATTCCTTCCGGATTGTACTTAGCAGATGGATTGGTAATTAATTCAACACTTTTAATAGATGATGAAGGTATTTGTTTTAATAATTGAGAAGCAGGAATGTTTGTAGGTTTCCCGTCAACTAATACACGAACATTTTCATTACCACGCAAACTAATATTACCGGTTTGGCTGTCAACACTTACAGATTGCACATTATTTAAAAGTTCAGAAGCCGTTGCTCCGGCAGAAGTTAAATCTTTTCCAACATTAATTACTTTTCTGTCTATTTTTTGAGTAACTGATGATGTTTCAGCTCTTACTTCAACTTCATCTAACGTTGTAGAATCTTCTTGTAACTGAATAGTTCCTAATTCAACATTCTTAATTGTCTCTATTAATCGTAATGGGTTTGCTTACCGTTTTGTAACCAATAAACTGAATTTCAACAATACTGTTTCCTTCAGGAATATTTTTTACATTAAATAGCCCGTTTTCATCGGTTATTCCACCGGTTAAAACTTTTTTGGCAGCATCTTTGATAATTATGTTAACATAAGGCAATGGTTCTTTTGAGTTGACATCAACTACCTTTCCGGAAACGGATCCGGGTTTAGGTAAAATGCTTTTAGGCATTTGCGCATAAGATGATATGCTTAGTATAGTTAATAATAACAATAATATTTTTTTCATTTTGTTAATTTTGAATTGTCTTAATGTCTAGTAGACCTTATTGTGTTACTTTTGTTACTAAATGTTATCTTATTTAACGTATTATTAACAAAAATGGAATCGTATACATTAGTGGTTGGAGCTTCTCTAAATGAGAGCAGATATGCTAACAAAGCAATAAAAATGCTTGTAAGTAAAGGATTTAAAGTAAAAGCAATTGGTAAGAAAGAAGGTGTTGTAGATACTGTTGCTATTGTTACAAATAAACCGCAATTTAAAGCTATTGATACGGTAACACTTTATCTTAATCCGTTTGCACAAGAAGAATACTATGAATATATTTTAAAATTACAACCCAGAAGAGTTATTTTTAATCCGGGTACCGAAAATATAGAGTTTATTCAATTATTAGAAACTAAAGGAATAAACGTAGAAATAGCTTGTACATTAGTACTTTTATCTACCAATCAATATTAGTTTAGAATTTCAACAGGAAAAGAATCAATAGAATATCTTTTTCCTGCTTCAGCTAATTCAACATTTTCAAAAACAGTTTGAGCTTCTTCTTTAAAGCTTAAAATATTGTTATATCTACTTGAATAATGCCCAATGATTAATTTACCAACATGAGCTTGTTTAGCTATGGAAGCTGCTTGTTCAGCCGTAGAATGCTTAGTTTTTTCACATAAGTTTTCTTTGTCTTTTAAAAAAGTAGCCTCATGGTATAAAACATCTACATTTTTTATAGTAGGAATAATATCCGGTTTATAAGCAGTATCACTACAAAAAGCAAAGCTTTTAGGCTTTTCTGGCTCAATTGTAAGCTCGCTATTAGGAACTACTTCACCGGTAGAAAGTACAAAATCTTTACCTGCTCTTATATTATGATAATCACAAGTTTCAATTTCATCATATTGCTTAATATTGTCAATATGCAGTTTTTTTAATTTAGGCTTTTCGGTAAATAAAAAACCATTGGTATATACTCTGTGATCTAAAGGAATCGTATGAACGATTACATTATCATCTTCAAAAATCAATTCACTTTCATTTGAGGTGAGCTCATGAAAAACTAACGTATATTTTGTCCACGATTTTGAAAGTTTCAATTGTAAAACAGTAACTTCTTTAATTCCTTTAGGTCCATATATATGTAAATCTTTTTCTCTGTTTAATATTCCAAATGTTGAAATAAGTCCTATTAAACCAAAAAAATGATCACCGTGTAAATGAGAAATAAAAATGTGATTTATTTTAGAAAAGCCAACCTTATATTTTCGCATTTGACGTTGAGTGCCCTCTCCGCAATCAATTAAAAAATGTCGATTATTAATCTCTAAATACTGAGAAGTAGGGTAGGCGTTAGCACGCGGAGTTGCAGAATGGCATCCTAAAATAGTAAGGCTTATACTCATTATCTAATAACGAAGCGTTTTGAAACTACTTCTTTATTGGTTTGAATGGCATAAATATACATACCTGGTTTTAAATCGTTACGTTTAAATTGAAATGAGTTTTTACCTTTTTTAACTTTTAATTCTTCAGAAAAAACAGTTTTACCTAATACATTTCTAATGCTTAAGATAACATATTGTTCTGTATTCGATTTAAAAGAAATCTCAGTTTGATTACTAAAAGGGTTTGGAGAAGTAGTCAACTTATCAAGAGATTTTTCTTGAGAAAAAATTGAAAACGACACCAAAAAAAATATAACTACGAGTAATTTTTTTATCATAAATAATTCATTAGGGGTTATGAATAATTTTACTACTAGGTTAAAAACCTAAATCACGCTGAATATCTTCCATTTCAATAACATCTTCTGCTTCTATTAAAGTAGGAACGATGTTAAACGTTTCCGGAAAATTATCTACATCAACATTACTGCACACTACTACAAAAGACATGCCATTTTGTTGATGTAAATCGGCATATTTCAAAAATAATAAAATATTTTTTTCAATAAAATTATTTTCCGGATTAATTTCTACAACAACATGATTTTCTTTGAGGGTATTGTATTGTTCTTCAAAGCTGTTAAAGAATTCTTCAAACGATGTTTGAGTTGTGGAAACTAAATTATAGTGTTGTTTTTTTTCGATGTTCATACTTATCTTTTTATTTGTTGTGCTAACAAATAAATAACAGCCATTCTTACAGCCACACCATTTTCTACCTGATTCAAGATAATAGATTGATCACTATCAGCCACATCACTTGTTAATTCAACACCTCTGTTAATAGGTCCGGGATGCATGATAACAATTTTCTTATCAAGACTGTCTAAAATTTCCTTATTAATACCAAATAGTTGTGTGTATTCTCTGGTTGAAGGGAAATACTTAATAGCCATTCTTTCGTGTTGTACACGAAGTACGTTAGCTACATCACACCACTCTAGGGCTTTCTTTAAGTTTGTTTCTACTTCAACGCCCAAACTAGTTATGTATTTTGGAATTAACGTAGTAGGGCCACATACTTTTACTTGAGCTCCTTGTAGTTGCAAAGCAAAAATATTTGATAGGGCTACACGAGAATGCAAAACATCACCTACAATAACTATTTTTTTACCTTTTAAATCACTGTTCAAAGCTTCACGCATTGAAAAGCTATCTAATAAAGCTTGAGTTGGATGCTCGTGTGTACCATCACCGGCGTTTATTATTTTAGCATCTACATGTTTAGATAAAAAAATTCCGGCTCCTACATTAGAGTGACGCATAACAACAATATCTACTTTCATAGAAAGAATATTGTTAACCGTATCAATAAGAGTTTCACCTTTTTTAACAGAAGATTGCCCTGCCGAAAAATTAATCACATCTGCAGAAAGACGCTTTTCAGCTAGTTCAAAAGAGAGCTTAGTTCGCGTACTATTTTCAAAAAATAAGTTTGCAATGGTAATATCTCTTAACGAAGGAACCTTTTTAATGGGTCTGTTAATAACTTCTTTAAAATGAGAGGCAGTTTCAAAAATAAGATCTAAATCATTTTTGTTAAGATATTTTATGCCTAATAAATGCTCTACACTTAACTGCTTCATTCTTAACGTATTTTTTTAATCATAATATTATCAAGCTTTTTGCTTGGGTTCAAGATAAATGGCATCTTTTTTATGTGTTTCTTTCCAATTAACAACCACCTTTTCTTCATTTATGGCATCAACTTGTCTACCTCTGTAATTGGGTTGAATAGGTAAATGACGGCTAAATCTTCTATCTATTAATACTAAAAGTTCTATGCTTTCCGGTCTACCATAAGACTGTATTGCCGTTAGGGCTGATCTAACACTTCTTCCGGAGTATAATACATCATCAATAAAAACAACATTTTTACCTTCTATAAGAAAATCTATTTGTGTAGAGGTAGCCTCTAAAGGCTCATCTCTTCTTCTAAAATCATCACGATAAAAAGTAATGTCTAATAAACCTAGTTGTAAATTGTTAATTCCGTAATCATTCTTTAAAAGCTTAGCCAAACGTTGCGCTAAATAAGTCCCTCTTGGTTGTAAACCAATTAAAACAGTATTAGAAAAATCGTTATGGTTTTCGATTAACTGACACGCTAATCGATGCAGAATGATTTCAATTTCTTTTGAAGTAAGTAGTATTTTTCTGCTCATTGTTGCTACCAAATTTGATTGATAGTTTCAACGTTCAAAATTAAGATAAAAAAACACGTTGGCAAAATTAAAGTTAACGAAACATAAAAGTAAATCCATAAAATTATTGGTACATTTGCCAACTTTTGCAATAATCTCTAAATATTATGATGAAATACATTAGAAATAAGAAGATTAAAATAAAAGATGACTCGCTGGCAGGAATAACAGTTTCATTAGCGATGATTCCGGAAGTGGTTGCTTTTGCTTTTGTTGCACAAATAAGCCCTATTGTAGCTCTTTTTGGTGCGTTTGTAGTAGGAATAATTTCGGCAATATTTGGAGGAAGACCAGGGCTTATTTCCGGAGCGGCCGGTGCTGTTGCCGTTATCTTTGTTAATATGATTCAAGAAGGGCACGCTAAAGGATTACTTTTTGAACAACCTGTTGAAAATATGGGGTACTTTTATTTACTGGCGGCTGTTGTTTTAATGGGAATTATTCAAGTACTGGCAGGAGTGTTTAAGCTAGGTAAGTTTGTTAGATTAATACCACACCCGGTAATGATGGGGTTTGTAAATGGTTTAGCAATCGTAATTTTCATGGCCCAATTAGGAATGTTTAAAGAAAATTCGAAAGATATTTTTGGACAAAACAAGAGAAAGACTAAAAGTAAAGAGCTTGTTTATAAGGTTGAAAATAATGAGGTTAAAGATATTGCTTCTAATACCGTATTATTTACAATTAATAAAGGTGAGGTGTTAAATGCTCAAACCAATAAGAAGAGCTTTATAATTGCCGAAAATCAGGTTTTTGATGCAGCTACGCAAAAGGTGGTTTTTAATATTGGAGAGGATGGTTTTTATTCTGTAAAAGATTCAGGAGTGGTAAAATCAACAATGCAAGGAAGTAAATTATATACTATGATTGCCTTGGTTTTATTAACCATGTTAATTGTTTGGGGATTACCAAAATTAACAACTAAAGTACCTGCTGCATTAACTGCAATTTTAATTGTAACTTTAATTGTAGTATTTACAGGAATTCCTGCTATAAATGTGGGAGATTTTATTAGAGATGGCGGAGGAGCCGGTTTAAATGGTTTTGATGAAATATCAAAAAAAATGAACTTATCTGAGTTATGGGGTAATTTACCTTTTAATATAGATACGTTAAAGTTTATAGCACCGTATTCATTTTTGGCAGCTTCAGTTGGATTAATTGAAACTTTAATGACGATGAATTTGGTTGATGAATTAACGGACTCCAGAGGAAACGGAAATAAAGAATGTGTAGCTCAAGGAGCTGGTAATATAGTAAGTGGATTGTTTGGTGGTACCGGGGGGTGTGGTATGATTGGTCAAACAGTAATTAATATCAATGCCGGAGGTAGAGGACGTTTATCAGGAGTAATGATGGCTGTAACCTTATTGATATTTATTTTATTTGCTGATAAATATATAGAACAAGTGCCAATTGCTGCTTTAGTTGGAGTTATGTTTATGATGGTTATAGAAACATTTGCATGGTCTAGCTTTAGAATAATGAATAAAATACCTAAATCTGATGCAGTTGTTTTAATTATTGTTTCTGCAGTAACTGTTGTTTTTGATTTAGCAATTGCTGTGTTTGTCGGAGTAATTATTTCAGCGTTAGTTTTTGCTTGGGAAAATGCAAAAAGAATTAGAGCTAGAAAGAGAATGAAAGATGACGGAACAAAAGTATATGAGATTTGGGGGCCTTTATTTTTTGGAAGTATCAAAGCTTTTAATGATAAGTTTGATATTAAAAATGACCCGAATAATGTTGAAATAGATTTTGTAGAATCACGTATTTCAGATCATTCCGGAATAGAAGCTATATTTAACTTGGTTGAAAAATATCAAGCTGCCGGAAAAAAGATAACTTTAAAACATTTAAGTGAAGACTGTAAGATTTTATTGTATAAAGCCAGTCCTGTTTTTTCAGAGGTTATTGAAGAAGATGTTGATGATCCTCGTTATCATTTAGCAGCTAACCCTGAAAAATTCCCAAAGGCGTTATCTGAATATACATTTTAATAAAAACTAAAAAATCCCACTCTAGAGTGGGATTTTTTAGTTTTAAGCTTTATGTAAAGGACTAATAATTTCTACATCACTAAAAGCTATAGCACCTCTTACAACTCCGTCAATAGTACTTTTTAGCGCTTCTATAAGTTGCATTTTAAGTTGTGATTTATGGTAAATTAAACTTACCTCACGTGCTGGTGGTGGTGTTTCAAATTCACGTAAATGTCTTTTGTCATTTTCGTTTAAATCTAAAGTATTTAAGTAAGGTAATAAAGTCATACCTAATCCATCTTTAGACAATTTAATAAGCGTATCAAAACTTCCGCTTTCTAATTGAAAATGTAAATTTTTGCTAGTTTTATTAGTTCTGCATAAGTTAATAATACTGTCTTTAAAACAATGCCCATCTTCTAACAATAAAATATCATCTACATTTAATTCCTCAACGGTAAGTTTATTTTTCTTGTATAATTTATGTTCTTCCGGTACCAAGCCAACAAAGGGTTCATAATAAAGTACGCGCTCTTTAATAGCTTCATTTTCTAACGGAGTGGCTGCAATGGCTGCATCAATATGACCATCTGTTAATTTTCGTACAATCTCTTCCGTAGTTAACTCTTCAATAATTAATTGAACCTTTGGGTAATTACGATTAAAGGTTTTTAAAAACATTGGCAATAAAGTTGGCATAATGGTAGGAATAATACCTAACTTAAACTCTCCGCCAACATACCCTTTTTGTTGATGTACAATATCTATAATTCTATTACTTTCATCAACAATTACTTTTGCTTGTTCAACAATACGTTTGCCCACTTCAGTTAATTCAATAGGCTTTTTTGAGCGGTTAAAAATTTTGGCATCTAACTCTTCTTCAAGCTTTTGAATTTGCATGCTCAAAGTAGGTTGAGTAACAAAACAATTTTCAGCAGCAATCGTAAAGTTTTTATATTCAGCAACAGCTAAGGTATACTTTAGTTGTGTAATAGTCATTTCAATAATATTTTTTGATAAAGATATTAAAACAATCAATAGAATTTATTGAATTAACTCTCAAATTTGAGGTAATTTTGATGCAGAAAAAGTAACAAACGTAAAATCAATACAATATGGAAATCTCAGTTTTAGGATTAGACAAGCATAAAACAGAAACTTTAGTAAAAGAATTAAATGTTTTATTGGCTAACTTTCAAATATATTATCAAAATGTTAGAGGATTGCACTGGAATATAAAAGGGAAAAACTTTTTTGAATTGCATGTAAAGTTTGAAGAGTTTTATACAGATGCACAAGAAAAGGTAGATTTAATTGCTGAACGTATTTTAACATTACAAGGTACACCTTTACATACATTTAGTGATTATGAAGCTCTGGCAAAAGTACCGGTAGGTAAAAATATATCTAAAGATGTTGAAGCTGTAAAATTAGTAGTTGATTCATTATCAGAATTACTGAAAATAGAACGTGCTATTTTAGAAGTATCTGATGAAGCAAATGATGAAGGAACTAACTCAATGATGAGCGATTTTATAGCAGAACAAGAAAAAACATTATGGATGATGAATGCATGGTTAGGCTAAGTCGTCCATTTTAGGGGGAGAGTAAAGAGGTAACATTTAACGTTGCCTCTTTTTATTTTTATAAAAGAAACTTCCATAAAATACGCAAACTGACAAAAGCAATTAAAATGGCGGTTGCTCTTTTTAATAAAATAGGAGTCAATAATTTATTACTTAAATGATTTCCAATTTGTCCTCCTATAAAAACAATAACCAATAGTATAGAAGTCAATTGCCAATTAACAGAAAAACTAGGGTTAGCATATTGACCAATTAAACCGCTAATAGAATTTACCAAAATAAAAAAACTGGCTGTAGCAGCAATTCTTTTAGGAGTATCCCAATTGGTTAAATGTAAAAGAGGAGCTAAAAAAATACCTCCACCAATGCCTACCATTCCTGAAATAAAACCAATAATACTTCCATAAGCAGCATTTTTAGAAGCGCTTAATTGATTTACATTACCTGTTGAAACTGTTTTATTTGAAACCCACATAGTAATAGCAGCAAAAAGTAATGTAAAGCCTAAAAGAATAAAGAAAAAGGTTTGACTAATTCGTAAATAACCTCCAATAAAGGCAAAAGGAATACTAAACAGCACTAATGGAATTACTTTTTTCCATTGATATTGTTGTTGCTTTGTGTATACAATAACGTTACCGGTTACTACAATAATATTACATAATAGGGCAGTAGCTCTTATTTGTGTAAAAGCTAAACTAGTTAGTGCTAACACAGCTAAATAACTAGAGCCTCCTCCAAAACCTACAGAAGAATATAGTACAGCAATGATAAAAAAGAGCACTAGTAAATACCAATTATCATAAAATAACTCTAAAGAAAGAAAATAGAACATAAATAAGCTACTAATTAAAGAAGTATTGAGTTTTTAAATTGTTGAGGCGTCATTAACTCCATTTTCTTAAACTGGCGATTAAAATAACTGGTACTATTAAAGCCCGATTTAAAAGCTATTTCAGACATTCGGTAATGTTTAGATTCCTTCATTAATTTTTTTGAAAATTTAATTTTCTCAGCATTTATGTAGTCAATAGGAGAAATCCCTAAGGTGTTTTTAAACTGTTTATGAAAATGAGAAGCACTCATATAAGCTTTTTTAGCCAAAAGATCAACCGTAATATCTTTATTAGTTAAATTTTCTTTAATAAACTTAATAACACTTCCTATTCTGGTATCTGAAAAAATAGGATTTTGATCATTTAAAATTATTGATTTTGCTTTGGTTTGCAACAGACGAATGATTAATTCTTGAATCATTAAATTAAGCAGAACATCTTTAGACGTATTGTTTTGTATAAACGTATAAGTTAATCGATTAACCAAGTGATTAATCCCTTCGTTATGAATTAAATGAGATGAATGATCACTTAAGTTCCATTGGTTGTTTTCATTTTCAATAGCAACCATTTGATTAAAATTAGACACTATTTCCTCAATTTTTTCTGCACCAATACCTAAAGCTAAACATTGTGTAGGAGCTTGTTGCGAAGCTATCGGAAAATCAATAATCATTTCTTTATTGGCCGGCATAACCACAGACTCTCCCGGAAAAAAATCAAAAGAAGGTATTCCGTCAATATGCATTCTTTTTTTACCGGTAACCATACTGGCAATAATAGGAAAGTCGAATTTTAAAGAAACATTTTCAGCATACGCATGGGTTTCGTATATATTCAACTCAGCATATTCAGCATTATAAGTGGTTTTGTTTTCCACCAAAGTTGTTAGCTTTCTATGCTGTTTATATTGATTTAATAACGGGTTCATACACAATATTACAAAATTACATGAATATAAAGAAGAATATAATAGATATGTTCAACAAATTAAGATATATGTTCGTTTTAGTTTGAATGTGGTAAAATATCTTTACAAAAAATGAATAATATATAAATATCATCTTTTTAAAATGTGTAATTAATAAAAAACAAACGTAACATCTATGAAGTATTCAAAACCCATATTTAAAGAAAAGTACAGCAATTTTATTAATGGAAAATTTGTAGCTCCTGTGGGCGGGGAATATTTTGAAAATACCTCACCTATTGATAAAAGTTTGATAGCTAAATATCCTCGCTCTCAAAAAGAAGATATAGAGTTGGCGCTAGAAGCAGCCAATGCAGCTAAAGAAGTTTGGGGAAATACTTCTGCTACAGAACGATCAATATTATTGAACAAAGTAGCAGATATTATAGAAGAAAATTTAGAAGAATTTGCCTTAGTTGAAACATGTGATAATGGGAAACCTATAAGAGAAACATTAAATGCAGATGTACCTCTATCTGTAGATCACTGGCGCTATTTTGCAGCCTGCATTCGTGCTGAAGAAGGTAGTGCTACAGAGTTGGATGCTAACACCTTATCAATGAATATGAAAGAACCGTTAGGAGTTGTTGGTCAAATTATTCCTTGGAACTTTCCACTTTTAATGTTATCATGGAAATTACCACCAGCTTTGGCTACCGGAAACTGCGTGGTTTTAAAACCAGCAGAACAAACGCCCTCATCGGCAACCTTACTAATGGAAAAAATAGTAGATGTTTTTCCTCCCGGGGTTATTAATGTAGTACATGGGTTTGGACCGGAAGCAGGTAAACCCTTAGCTTCTAGTTCAAAAATAAATAAGGTAGCATTTACCGGAGAAACCACAACAGGTCAATTAATTATGCAATACGCATCAAAAAATCTGAATCCGGTTACCATGGAACTTGGTGGAAAATCACCCAATATATTCTTTAACAGTGTAATGGATGCAGATGATGCTTTTTTAGACAAAGCAATTGAAGGAGCAGTATTATTTGCTTTTAATCAAGGAGAAGTTTGTACATGCCCTTCAAGAATGCTGGTACAAGAAGATATTTATGACCAATTTATGGAACGTGTGGTTGCCAGAACAAAAGCCATCATACAAGATAATCCTTACGATGACACAACCATGGTTGGCGCACAAGCCTCTAATGACCAGTATGAAAAAATACAATCGTATATAAAAATAGGTAAAGAAGAAGGAGCCAAGGTTTTATGTGGAGGCGATGCTAATAAACAAGGTGATTTATCTAAAGGCTTTTTTATTCAACCAACAATTTTAGAAGGTCATAATAAAATGAGAGTTTTCCAAGAAGAGATTTTTGGTCCGGTAGTTTGCGTAACAAAGTTTAAAGATGAAGCAGAAGCTATAGCCCTAGCTAACGATACACTTTATGGATTAGGAGCCGGAGTTTGGACGAGAGACGCCCATCAGTTGTATCAAATACCAAGAGCTATTAAAGCCGGTCGTGTATGGGTAAATTGTTATCACGCATATCCTGCACATGCACCTTTTGGAGGGTATAAGAAATCAGGATTTGGTAGAGAAAATCATTTAATGATGATGGATCATTACAGGCAAACTAAAAACATGTTGATTTCTTATGATAAAGAAAAATTAGGGTTCTTTTAATCAACTAAACATACTAAACACATAGCGGCTGAATCTTTATTCAGTCGCTATAAAATTATATAATGATGGAACGTATTGCAATTACAAAACAAGCGGCTGAAATAGTTGAACAGTTAAAAGAAAAACACGGAGATCTTATTTTTCATCAAAGCGGAGGGTGTTGTGATGGTTCTTCTCCTATGATATTTCCTAAAGATGAGTTATATTTAGATGAAAGTGACATACTGCTGGGTGTTCTAAGAAATGTTCCTTTTTATATGAATAAAGATCAGTATGAATATTGGAAACATACACATTTAACCATTGATATAACCGAGGGTAGAGGCGCCAGTTTTTCATTAGAAATACCCTTAGGAGTACGATTTATTATTCATTCCCGTTTATTATCAGATGCTTAATAAAAAAAACGTACAACAACAGTTGTGTATTTAGACCTTAAAAAAGGTTGTTAGTAGAAAAAAGTATGTTTTATTAATAAAAAGAAAGTAAATTAGTTTCGAAAAATATAAAAGATTGTATCGATGAGTAATTATCATATAAAGAATCTAGAAGAATATTATCAAGTTTATAGAAAATCAGTTAGAAATCCGGATTTATTCTGGGAAGAAGTAGCCGAAGAACATTTTGTTTGGCGAAAACGATGGGATAACATTTTAAGCTACGATTTTTCTAAGCCTGAATTCAAATGGTTTGAAGGAGCAAAGTTAAACATCACTGAAAATTGTATAGACAGGCACCTAGCAATACGAGGAAATAAAACCGCAATATTATTTGAGCCTAATAACCCGCATGAAGAAGCACAGCACATAACCTATAAAGATTTATATAAAAGAGTTAATAAGTTTGCCAATGTGTTAAAAGAAAACGGAATTAAAAAAGGAGATAGAGTTTGTATTTACTTACCTATGATTCCTGAATTAGCAGTTTCATTATTAGCTTGTGCCCGAATTGGGGCTGTGCATTCAGTTGTTTTTGCCGGATTTTCTTCAACAGCTTTAGCAACAAGAATTAACGATTGTGAAGCCAAAATGGTTATTACTTCTGATGGATCTTACAGAGGCGCTAAAACAATTGATTTGAAAGTAATTGTAGATGAAGCCTTAGAAAATTGTAAGTGTGTAGATACTGTTTTAGTAGCCAAAAGAACGCACACTAAAGTGCATATGAAAGATGACAGAGATCAATGGTTACAACCTCTATTAGATAATGCTTCAGATGAATGTGAACCTGAAATAATGGATGCAGAAGCTCCGTTGTTTATTTTATATACCTCAGGATCTACAGGAAGCCCTAAAGGAATGTTGCATACTACAGCAGGTTATATGGTATATACAGCATATACATTTAAAAATGTTTTTAATTACAGAGAAAATGATGTGTATTGGTGCACGGCTGATATTGGATGGATTACCGGGCACAGTTATATTGTATACGGACCTTTAACTAATGGAGCAACCACAGTTATGTTTGAAGGAGTACCAAGCTACCCAGATTTTGGACGTTTTTGGCAAATAGTTGAAAAGCACAAAATAACACAGTTTTATACAGCTCCAACTGCTATTAGAGCATTGGCAAAAGAAAATTTAGAGTATGTAGATGCCTATGATTTATCGTCTATTAAAGTTTTAGGTACGGTAGGAGAACCTATTAATGAAGAGGCATGGCATTGGTATAATGATAATGTAGGGAAAAAGAAAAATCCGATAGTAGATACTTGGTGGCAAACAGAAACAGGTGGAATGATGATTTCTCCCATACCTTATGCAACACCAACCAAACCTACGTATGCTACCTTACCATTACCCGGAGTTCAATTAGCGTTAATGGATGAGCAAGGAAATGAAATACACGGAAATCAAGTAGATGGAAGATTGTGCGTTAAATTCCCATGGCCATCTATGGCAAGAACCATTTGGGGAAATCACCAACGCTATAAAGAAACATATTTTTCTGCATTTGAAAACAAATATTTTACCGGAGATGGTGCTTTACGTGATGAAGTTGGCTATTACCGTATTACCGGTAGAGTTGATGATGTTATTATTGTTTCTGGGCATAATTTAGGAACAGCTCCTATAGAAGACGCAATTAATGAGCATCCGGCTGTAGCAGAAAGCGCTATTGTTGGTTTTCCTCATGATGTTAAAGGAAACGCCTTGTACGGATATGTTATTTTAAAAGAAGCAGGAGAAGGACGTGACCATAATAACTTACGTAAAGAAATCAACCAAATTATAACAGAACACATTGGCCCTATTGCTAAACTGGATAAAATTCAGTTTACTGAAGGACTTCCAAAAACACGCTCAGGAAAAATAATGAGACGTATTTTACGAAAAATTGCCCATAATGAACTGGACAATTTGGGAGATGTTTCTACACTGCTTAACCCGGAAGTAGTTCAAAGTATTATAGATCATAGAATAGCGTAGAAGTTATAGGATACTTCTAAACATCAATTCTTCATAAATATCTTTAGTACCAAAGCCTTCAAAATTTACATGTTTGTTTTTATTGGAGGCTTTTTTAAATAAATTAACTATAAAATTTATGGCTAAAGAGATTTAATTAGACTTTTATTGTTCTTCTATTTCAAAAAAACTAAAAACACTTCCACCATATTTTTTTTGATAACTAAATCTGGGATGATTAGAAACATCGGTATGTTTTGAGTGTTCTATGATAAGTATCCCCTCTTCATTCAATAAGTTTCTTTCAAAAACAAGATCGGCAATTTTTAAAAATTGTTCCTCTTTAAAATCATAAGGAGGATCGGCAAAAATTAAATCTGCTTTTAGAGGCGTTTTTTCTAAAAACTTATATACATCACTTTTGTATGTAGTAATATTAAAATTTAATTCGTTAGCTATTTGGTTAATAAACTTAATACAGCTAAAGTGTGCATCAACCGCATGTACCTCTTCTGTACCTCTTGAAGCAAATTCATAGCTAATATTTCCGGTACCGGCAAAAAGATCAATTACAGAAATAGAATCAAAGTAAAAAACATTGTTTATTATATTGAATAAAGACTCCTTAGCCATATCTGTTGTTGGTCTAACGGGTAAGTTTTTAGGTGCTGTAATTCTTTTACTTTTATATTTTCCGGAAATAATACGCATTATGAAAGAAGTATATAGGTTGAATGATTAGAAAACTCATCATCTTTATTAAAAAAACGAGTAGAACTTTCTATAAAATTAATAGTTCGTATGTATTTATATGTAATCGTATATAAATCTGATTCTTTGTCAATTTTACCAAGAAAAACTAACGGAAACTCTTCAGGATTCATTTGCAATTGTTCTGCCACAAACAAAATATAGTAAATAAAATCCTCTTTAGTTTGATATACAAAAGAGTTATAAAGTATTAGTTCTTTTTTCTGTATAACAATAATATCTAGTTGAGAAATGCCTACATGCACATACATAACAGGCAACTCGTTTGTATGAGTTGTGTTGGCTAAAAGCTTATTAATTAAAACAGTTGCATGATGTTGGTACTCAAATTCTCCAAAATTTTGAAAAATAAAATTATTAATGTTTACGTATGGTATATAAACGTTACTGGCATCAACAGTATTTAAAGTATCATACGTTATAAAATCTGTAGACAACGTTTTTACCGTAAACTTTAAATAAGGTTTTAGGTTGTTTCTATCAAAGTACTCATTAGGTACCAAAGTTGCCAAGTTATTTTGATGTATAGCAAAAACAGTAGAAAAGTCTTGCTGTAAATCTTTATCATTGGCAAAAATGTACATTATTTTTTCTAATAATAACTCAGGAGAAGCAATTGTTTTTTCAAAAGTATATTCAGTAAAAACGAGAATTTCACCCGTATCTGAGTTTTGGATAGAAAAAGAAAATCCATCCAAATTAAATTGGATGGATAGACTTTTATGTTGCGCATTGGCGCTGTGTTTTTTATTCTTCTTTTGCAGATGCATCACCTTTATCATAAAAAGGAGGCCAGTTACCACCTGTTGTAACTTCCGTTAATGAACCAACAGAAATAGAAGATCCTTTTACTTGGTCAGACTCAATAGCTTCTAATTCTTGCTTAACTAAAGAACGAGATAATCCTTTTAATACAGGCTCTTTACTTACTTTAGCTTCAAAAACAGGAACAATTAAACCAGCTACTTTTTCAACTCTTCCGGTTGCTAATTCAAACTGAACATCAGTTCCTGGTACATTGAACATATTTTGGTAATCTTTACCTTCAAAATATTTTTTTACAGGCTCAAAACCAATAGTATCAACTACTTTTTTAGAAACTTTTACTTTAATTCCTCCAACTTTTTCAACTTCTTCTTCTATGTTTTTAGTTTCAGTTAAGGCTAATCTTCCATTGTCAATAAAACTTAATAAAGAATCTTTACTCTTAGTATAAGTACCATAAACTTCATTATACTTAACTTCAGCGTCTCGGATTAATTTTAAATTCTCAATAACTTTAGCGTAACGTACCTTTTTCTCTTTGGCAAATTTGATTGGCTCCATTATGCCTTCATAAATTTTTATAGCTAAGAAGATAGAAGCAGCTAATAACAAAATAGATACTAACCATCTCATTTTTAGAGGCACAAACTTAACAATAACTACTGCTAATAGAACCGCAACAACTACCGCTGCTAAAATCATTAATAATAAATTCATTTTTCTAATTTTTAATATATGATACTCGCAAATCTACAATTTTTTTTTAATGATGAAAATTTTTAACTACAAATACATTTATCTTTGAAAATTATTTGATTTTATGATAGCATCGGCCCACAAATTTTATACAGAAATACTACAAAAATTCCCTTACAAACCTACCTATAAACAAAATGAGCTACTTAACGAATTAACTAATTTTATTTTTGATGAAAATAACAAGGCATTATTTGTTTTAAAAGGGTATGCGGGTACCGGAAAAACAACCACAATAAGCACTGTAGTTAATAATTTATGGAGAGCAGGAAAAAAAGCAGTATTATTGGCCCCAACTGGTAGAGCCGCTAAAGTAATATCAGGGTACTCAGGTAAACAAGCTTTTACAATACATAAAAAAATATACTTTCCTAAAAAGCAAAGTAACGGAGGCGTTAGTTTTGTAATGCAACCTAATAAACATGTAGATACCGTTTTTATTGTAGATGAAGCGTCAATGATTTCTGATGAAAAACAGAATGCCAAGCTATTTGAAAATGGCTCCTTATTAGACGATTTAATGTCTTACGTGTACGCCGGCAAAAACTGTAAAATAATCTTTATAGGTGATACGGCACAGTTACCTCCGGTAAAACTAACGATTAGTCCGGCTTTAGAAGCAGAACGATTATCGTTTGAATTTAACAAAGATGTTACAGAAGTAGAATTAGATGAAGTAGTACGTCAGCAAGAAGATTCCGGTATTCTGTACAATGCTACCGATTTGCGTTTACTTATACAAAATGATGCTGTAGATTTTAAATTTGATGTAAACTTTCCGGATGTTATTCGTTTGCAAGACGGATATGATATTCAGGATGCAATTAATGAAGCGTATGACGGTGATATAGGAGTGGAGGATACAGCTATTATTGTACGATCAAACAAAAGAGCGAATCAATACAACCAACAAATACGAACTAAAATTCGTGGACAAGAAAGTGAAATATCTACCGGAGATTATGTCATGGTAGTTAAAAACAATTACTATTGGTTAAAAGATTCATCTTCTGCCGGATTTATAGCCAATGGTGATATTTGTGAAGTTTTACGTATTTATCATATAAAGGAGTTATACGGATTTAAATTTGCCGAAGTAGAAATACGAATGATTGATTATCCGGATATGAAACCTTTCGATACAGTATTGTTACTGGATACGTTAATGAGTGAAAGTCCCTCATTAAGTTATGAAGATTCAAACCGATTATATGAAGCAGTTAAAGAAGACTTTGCGCATGAAAAATCGAAGTACAAACAATTTATGGGTGTTAAAAACAATACATATTTTAATGCCTTGCAGGTAAAGTTTTCGTACGCTATGACCTGTCATAAATCACAAGGGGGACAATGGAAAACGGTATTTATAGAACAACCCTATTTACCGGATGGTCCTAGTGTAGAGTATCTACGTTGGTTATATACAGCAATAACCAGGGCTCAGGAAAAATTATATTTAATAGGATTTCAAGATGAATATTTTATTTAGTCAACTATACGTAAGGTATTCTTAAAAGGAAATTGTTTTAAAAATTTTGAAGTGAGTATTAGAAGTATTTAAATCTCACTTAGTGAGTAAAAAATGTTAGCATTTTGTTAATTAGTATAAAAAAAGCCGACAAAAGCATACATTTGTTAAGCAATCAAAACCCTAAGAATGAACAAAAAAGTAATCGTTTTTCTTTCATTTTTATTGATAACTACATCAATAACAGCGCAAAAGCCACAAAAGTTAACATCTAATCAGATTTACGAGAAAATTCAAAAGCTAAATTTTTTAGGATCAGCTTTATACATAGCTGCACACCCTGATGATGAAAATACACGCTTAATAGCGTATTTAGCAAACCATGAAAAAGCAAGAACCGCCTATTTGTCGTTAACCAGAGGAGACGGAGGTCAAAACTTAATAGGCCCGGAAATACGAGAGCTATTAGGAGTAATTCGTACACAAGAGTTGTTAGCAGCCAGAGGTGTTGACGGAGGTGAGCAACGTTTTTCAAGAGCAAATGATTTCGGGTACTCTAAACACCCTGATGAAACCCTAAAAATTTGGGATAAAAATAAAGTGCTGGCAGACGTTGTTTGGGCCATAAGAACTTTTAAGCCTGATGTAATTATCAACCGTTTTAACCACAGAACACCCGGAACTACGCATGGTCATCACACATCTTCTGCCATGTTAAGTGTTGAAGCGTTTGATTTAGCAGGAGATAAAAATCAATATCCGGAACAATTAAAATATACAGAAACTTGGCAACCTAACCGATTATTTTTTAATACTTCTTGGTGGTTTTACGGAAGTCAGGAAAACTTTGCTAAGGCAGATAAAAGTAACATGGTAAGCTTTGATATAGGAGTGTACTACCCGTTAAAAGGAGTTTCTAATAACGAGTTAGCCTCTATAGCCAGTAGCCAACACTTATGTCAAGGATTTGGACGTTTAACTAACAGAGGAAGTGAAAAAGAATATGTAGAGTTTTTAAAAGGAGAATTTCCTAAAGATAAAAAAGATATTTTTTCAGGAATCAACACCACTTGGAATCGTATTAAAGGCGGAGGAGAAGTAGGAGAAATATTATATGAAGTTGAAGATAAATTTAACTTTGTTAACCCATCAAAACATATACCTGATTTATTAAAAGCTTATCAAAAAATTCAAGAGTTAGAAGATACACACTGGAAAGCAGTTAAAACAAAAGAAATAAAAGAGATTATTTTAGCTTGTGCCGGATTGTATTTAGAAGCATCGGCAATAAGTTCAAGTACAACACCTAATAGTGAAGTAACGGTTAATATTGAAGCTTTAAACAGAAGCAATATGTCTATGGAATTGACCTCTATAAAAGTGGAACCGGGAGGGAAAAATATAGTTAAAGAGTTAGATTTAGCTTCAAATAAAAAACAAACATTTAAAGAAACTATACCTGTAGGAAACGTTGAATACTCAGCCCCTTACTGGTTAAAAATGCCGTGGAGTTTAGGTATGTATCAAGTACCAAACCAAGAAGAAAGAGGTAACCCGGAAAGTAAACGACCTGTACAAATAGCTTATACCGTAACTATTGAAAACTATCCTATAACTTTTACTAAACCTGTGGTGTACAGATATTCAAAAGGAGATAAAGGTGAAATATATGAGCCTTTTGAGGTATTACCACAAGTAACTACAAAACTTCAGGACAAAGTACTAATTTTTGCTAATGACGAAGCTAGAAAAGTAACGGTTGAAATAAGAGCAGGAGCCAACAATACAAAAGGAGAAGTAGCCTTACAAATTCCTAATGGATGGAAAGTGAGTCCGGAGAAAAAGATGTTTACCATAGAGCAAAAAGGAGATGTACAAGTGGTTAATTTTATGGTAACCCCTCCTCATAAAGAATCTGAAGGTTCTATAAAAGCAGTGGCAACGGTTAATGGTAAGAATTACGATAAAGAGTTGGTAGAGATTACCTATTCACATATACCTAAACAATCAGTATTACTACCGTCACAAGCAAAAGTAGTACGTTTAAACATTAAAAAAGAAGGATCTCATATAGGATATATTCAAGGCTCAGGTGATGCCGTACCGGAAAGTTTACGTCAAATAGGGTATACGGTTACTGAAATACTTCCGGCAGATATTAACGATAAAAACTTAGCTCAGTTTGATGCTGTGGTGATAGGAATACGAGCGTATAACACGCAAAAAGAACTTCAGTTTAAACAAAAGTATATATTAGACTATGTAAAAAACGGAGGAAACGTAGTAGTGCAGTATAATACTAATAGAGGAGTAGATGTAAAAGCACCGTATGATTTAAAATTATCTAGAGACAGAGTAACGGATGAGTATGCAAAAGTAACATTACTAGCTAAAGAGCATGAAATTTTAAACTATCCTAATAAAATTACCCAGGCAGATTTTGACGGCTGGGTGCAAGAACGAGGATTGTATTTTCCTGACTCTTGGGCTTCGGAATTTACGCCTATACTATCTATGAATGATAAAGGGGAAACTCCAAAAGAAGGTAGTTTGTTAGTAGCTAAATACGGAAAAGGAAACTATATATATACAGGATTAAGCTTTTTTAGGGAATTACCGGCAGGAGTTCCGGGAGCTTATAAATTATTTACCAACCTGTTATCCCTTAAAAATAACGTACAATAAACGTATAAAAAATAAAAATCAATTGTCAGTGTAGTTAACTCTAACTGGCAATTGATTTTTTATTTCTAATTTAATCAATTAGCAAGTATCAGTATAATTTCAATTGTTAACTTCCTAATTCCTAATTCCTAATTCTTAATTCCTAATTCCTAATTCCCAATTCCTAGATTACTAATCCCTGTTTCCTCCCCCTAAAATTATCCTTTAAATAAATTAATAGATACGGTTGCTAATTCTGAATCCGGAAACTTTTTAAAAGCGTGCGTATCAGGAAATAACCCTATCGCTTCCATAGCTTTCATATATTCATCTAATTCAATAATATATTGATCAGAATATCCATGGGTAGCATCATAGGCGGTGGCAGCAGTTTTACCTAAATGATTAGCTACCAATTCAGGGTTAGAAGTATGAAGCTCTATTAACAGTAATCCAAATTTTTCTATATAAGGTTTCCACTTTGTAAAGTGTTGTTTTAAAGACTCTATAACCAAATTATTGTTCAAACGGTTACCTCTGTAAGCATAGGCTCCGGTAGATTTTGTAATGGTTAAATTAGGAGTAGGCTGTGGTTCTTCCCATATACGGTTATGATCTAAAAATGTACGAACGTTTAACAAGTCAGAAAGGTTAATACCATACTTTTCTTGTAAATCTTCCGATAATGCTTGCGGGTTCCCAATATCTCCCCAAATTACTTTAGCCCAAATATCTGCCTGAACTAAATTTTTACGAGTAATTTGTAAAGCAGCCTCATTATAATCTACTCCGATAAGAAATAAAGGATATTCCTCTAAAACCTTACCTCGGTTGGTTTGGTTTTCTATAACGGTAAATAAATGTTTTAAAAAGGCACCGTTACCACATCCAACATCTAAAATACCTTTAGGCTGTTCCTGTATAGGTTTGTTAAACAGATTAATAATAATTTCATCAATAACTCTAAAATAAGCAGTATGAGCACCACCGCTGCCCCAAACATTCATTTCCCTGTCTACATGAATTTCTTCATTACCAATTCCTGAAGTTCTAAACATATCAGGATTTCCAAAAATGAGCTTATCTAGTTTGCGTAAAGTAGGAATATAAGAAACAGTAACCCCATAAGCACTGGCTCTTCGGGCAAAAAACAACCCTTTATCAGTAAACTCATAAGAGTCATTAGTTTTAGAAAACCAACCTAAATGGGTTAACATATCTAATAAACGCCCAAAATTTTCAGGGTCTTTATGAAACTCTTCAGCCTTAAACTTTGTCTGCATAAAATACTTATGAAACATACCACTCATTCCTAAAAGAACAACAGTAGGGCCTACTATAATACCTTCAATATGAAATTTAATCTGAGAAAGTATTTCCTTTTCCTTAGCAGCATCAGGCTCGGCAATATTAAAGTTGTGGGTAAATAAATGGTACACCTGTTCTAATTGGCTAAAAGGTTCGGTTTCAAATAATCTGGGACTGTAATGTTCAGAAAGTTGTAATAGTGAAAAGGCTTCTTTATATACATAAAAATATTGAAAAGCCATGGCAGAAACATCATTTGTATAAAAAGTAACTGTATTAGTAGTATTATCAACTTGCTGAGTTAACCAACCTTGTGAACATAGTGTTCTGAGAGCCACGTTTAAATATCCGTCGTTAGCTTTAAATTTAGCACTGATCTCTGTTAAAGTAGCCGATTTTTGTTCTAACAGATAGTCGGTAATTCCTTTATTGAAAAGTACAAAAGTGGCAGGGCAGGTAACAATACCATCTAAATGGCGAAACAGCTGACTTCTGAGCTGTGATTTATCTTGTTTGGCTAACATACAGAACTATTTTTTGTTTTAAATATAAGTAATTGGGATTTAAAAAGAAAGTAGAAGTATCTGATTGTCACTTCGAGTGAAATTACACGAAACGTGTGGAGTTTAATTTAGTATC
Organism: Tenacibaculum sp. TC6; assembly: GCF_050606265.1. NCBI lineage: Bacteria > Pseudomonadati > Bacteroidota > Flavobacteriia > Flavobacteriales > Flavobacteriaceae > Tenacibaculum > Tenacibaculum sp. TC6. The sequence goes on from NZ_JBOCUK010000002.1 coordinate 223,851, forward strand.
GAGAAGTATATGAGTAGTGATTAGTTTTCGATAGTTCTTTTGAGCATTGGTTCTCGATACAATTTTTATCTCGTTATTACTCAATAAAAATCACTCGAACTGACAGGGTTTTGTTGTTTGTCACTTCGAGAGAAATTATACGAAACAGAGTGGAGTATAATTTAGTATCGAGGAGTGTTTGAATAGTGATTAGTTCTCGATACAATTTTTATTTCATTACCATTCAACAAAAATCACTCGAACTGACAGACGTTAAATGAACTTCTTTTTGGCTAAATTAGGTAATGCTTCATAGTCGTTATTTATTAGAGCTTCCTTTTTAATTTTAGACCATTTTTTTATCTGTTTTTCTTTATCAATAGCAATATTTATATCGGTAAACTCACAATAAAAAACTAGGTTAACCGGTCTTCTAAAATAGGTGTAACTTCCTTTTTTAAGTCCATTAGTATGCTCAAAAATTCTTTTTTCTAAATTAGAAGATACTCCTGTGTAGTATGTGTTATCTGCACATTTTAAAATATATACATAGTACTTTTTCATAATGTACTAATATACTTTTTTTATTTATATGTCACGTCGAGTGAAATTATACGAAACAGAGTGGAGTATAATTTAGTATCGAGAAGTGTTTGAATAGTGATTGGTTCTCGATACAATTTTTATTTCGTTATCACTCAACAAAAATCACTCGAACTGACAGGGTTTTGTTATTTGTCACTTCGAGTGAAATTATACGAAACAGAGTGGAGTATGATTTAGTATCGAGAAGTGTTTGAATAGTGATTGGTTCTCGATACAATTTTTATTTTGTTATCACTCCATAAAAATCACTCGAACTGACAGGGTTTTGTTATTTGTCACGTCGAGTGAAATTATACGAAATGGAGTGTAGTATGATTTAGTATCGAGAAGTGTTTGAGTAGTAATTAGTTCTCGATACAATTTTTATTTCGTTATCACTCAACAAAAATCACTCGAACTGACAAGGTTTTGTTGTTTGTCACTTCGAGTGAAATTATACGAAATGGAGTGTAGTATAATTTAGTATCGAGAAGTGTTTGAGTAGTGATTAGTTCTCGATACAATTTTTATTTTGTTATCACTCAACAAAAATCACTCGAACTGACAAGGTTTTGTTATATGTCACTTCGAGTGAAATTATACGAAACAGAGTGGAGTATGATTTAGTATCGAGAAGTGTTTGAGTAGTGATTAGTTCTCGATACAATTTTTATTTTGTTATCATTCAACAAAAATCACTCGAACTGACAAGGTTTTGTTGTTTGTCACGTCGAGTGAAATTATACGAAACAGAGTGTAGTATAATTTAGTATCGAGAAGTGTTTGAATAGTGATTGGTTCTCGATACAATTTTTATTTTGTTATCACTCCATAAAAATCACTCGAACTGACAGGGTTTTGTTATATGTCACTTCGAGTGAAATTATACGAAACAGAGTGGAGTATAATTTAGTATAGAGAAGTGTTTGAATAGTGATTAGTTCTCGATACAATTTTTATTTCATTACCATTCAACAAAAATCACTCGAACTGACAAGGTTTTGTTATATGTCACTTCGAGTGAAATTATACGAAACAGAGTGGAGTATAATTTAGTATAGAGAAGTGTTTGAATAGTGATTAGTTCTCGATACAATTTTTATTTCGTTATCACTCAACAAAAATCACTCGAACTGACAGGGTTTTGTTAATACTTCCAATCTACATGTCTAAAAGGTAGTTTATTTAGTTCTTCTCTGTAAAACGACCATTTAGGCATAAAATCATTCATATAACTAACGAATCTATCATTATGATTTCTCTCTAATAAATGCACTAGTTCATGAACAATAATAAACTCAATACATTCTAAAGGTTTTTTTGCCAATTCTAAATTCAGCCATATCCTTTTTGCCGAGGTATTGCAAGTGCCCCATTTGGTTTTCATTTTTTTTATGCCAAAATCGTTAGCTTGAACCCCAATCACCTTTTCCCATTTAACAATTAGCTTAGGTAGCATTAATTTAAGTTGATTGCGATACCATTCATCTATAATTAAAGCTCTTTTTTCAAGAGAAGTATTTGGCCTTATATGTAATTCTATAGTTTTATGTTTTAGTATAACTTTAGGTGTTGCATTTTCTTCAATTACTTTTAATAAATAGCGTTTGCCTAAGAAATAATGACTTTCTTTGGTTAGATATTCTCTTGCTGTTTCTCTGGGTTGATTATGAAAACTTTCTTGTTGCTTTTTAATCCATTTTAATTTTTGCAACGCAAATACCCTAACCGTGTCTAAATCCATTCTGCTCGGGGCAGCAATGCGTACTACACCATTTGGTGGATAGACACTCAAATGAATGTTTTTAACATTCTTTAGTTCTACATCAATAATTATATTGCCTAATTCTATTTGTGGCATTAGTATTCTTTTTGCTCTCTTACTATGTTAAAAATGTGTTCCACCTTATTTTCTAAACCATTAGGTTCAGGTGGTTCATTGGCAACATTAATTCCCGTATCCAGTTCATAAGAAATTAACTGTCTGTGTATTTCTGCTTTAATTTCTCTTTCTTTAGGTAAATTACCTCTCCAATCGTCTCTTTTAATGGTCTTAACCGCTGAATCTATAATGATAGCTAATTTTTCATCGTTCCCCACATTATTATACAATGCTCGTTGTGCAGGTGTTTTTAAAATGTCTGGAGTGGCATCGTTTTTACCTTCTTGAACAGCTCTAACTATTTCAGCTATTCGTTCTAAATATTCTTCATATTCAATGGCTTTTGCTTTACGCTCCTTGATGAGTTCATCTAACAGTTTAGACATTTCTTCAAAAAAGGCTGCATCCGTTAAAGATTCTTTAATTATTTTTTTTCTTACGTTGTTTTCAATGGTTTCTGCTATAGCACTTTTATTTTTTTTGATACCGTTTGACATAGAATTAATTCCATCTGCAATACCCGATTTGACAATAATATCTAATAAAGACATACCTTCAAAAGGCGAAATAGTTTCGGGTTCATCGGCTTGAATGTAGGTGTCAATTAAGTGACGCATATCGGCTTCATATTCTTTAAAGTCTAGTTTTTCACCACTTGCTTGTTTTATATCTTCTCTTAAATTCAAATAGAAATCAACCTCTTTTTTAATGTCATTTTGCTCTTTTTCAGTATAACCCCCTTCCTCCATGTCGTCCAAAATATTGGCATGTGCTCTAATTAAAGAAACAATCTTTTTATACAACATATTCCTTTGCGGTTCAGTAGCTTTTAAGTCTTCTTCGATTTCTGTATTTCCACAAAAATAATGCTGATATTCTAAAGATGTTTTAGGTTGTGCAACGGGTTCACATAATATGTGCAACTCTTCTAAAGCGTTATCCAATCTTTCTTTTCCGGCCTTTAAACGGTCTTTTAGTAAGATGTCTATGTCTTTGGCTTCAAACTCATCATAATCTAACTCTGAGGTATAAACGGCTACTGCATTTTTTACTTTGGTAAACAAATCTTTATAATCTACAATGTAGCCAAATTCCTTGTCATCTGTGTCTAAACGGTTTACCCTACAAATGGCTTGAAACAAACCGTGGTCTTGCATGCTCTTGTCAATGTATAAATAGGTACAACTAGGAGCATCAAACCCCGTTAATAATTTAGAAACTACAATTAACAATTTCATGTTTGCAGGTTCGTCACTAAACTTGGCTTTTGCCCAATCTTCGTATTGTTCCGTAGTTTTAGTGCCTAAAATACTTTTGTACAAGTTGTACATAAATTGCTTTTCGGTTTCTGTACCTGCTCCTGTATCTTCTGTAGTCACATCGCTTGTTGTAGGACTGTAGGAAGTTATTATAGCAAATTTATCTCGTAATTCTGAATTGGTGTTTTTAAATAACTCATAATAACGGCAAGCTTCATAAATGGAACTCGCTACTAAAATAGCATTTCCTCTGTTGCCACTAAGACGGGGTTGTTTTTTAAAATCATAAATAATATCGCTTATTATCTTTTCCATTCTAGAACGACTGCTTAATACTTTTTGCATCGTTCCCCATTTCTTCTTAAGTTCCGATTTTTGAAAGTCATTTAAATCTCTAGTAGCAATATCAAAATACTCGTCTATTCGTTTGGGAGAAGAAATGCGTTGGTCTATATCACGGGCTTCATAAACTAAGTCTAAAATAACCCCATCTTCCACACCTTCATTGTATTTATAGGTATGAATATATTTCCCAAAAACCTCCAAACTGGTTTGTTTATCTTCTTTAAGTAAGGGAGTTCCTGTAAAGCCTATAAATACTGCATTAGGCAAAAGTGCTTTCATGGTTCTGTGCAAACGACCACTTTGGGTGCGGTGACACTCATCTACAAAAACAAAGATTTCCCCTACGGCTTTAGAAGGCTCGTTTTCTAAATCTTTGATAAATTGATTAAAATTTGTCACATTCTTTTTACCAAACTTGTGTATTAACGAACACAACAAGCGTGGAGTAGGCGTGCTCAATTTGTGTATTAAATCTTTACCACTTCGAGTGCGGTAAATGGGTTCTTCAGCATCTTTAAAAACACTTTCTATTTGTTTATCCAGTTCGTCACGGTCGGTTAAAATAGCCACTCTTGCATTGGGGTTGTTTTCTAATATCCATTTGGCAAGATACACCATGGTAATACTTTTACCACTGCCTTGGGTGTGCCAAATGATGCCTCCTTCATAGCGATTGACATGTTTTTGTGCTTCTTTGATACCAAAATATTGATGTACTCTTGGTAGTTTCTTAATCCCACCATCAAATACAATGAAATCATGAATAAATTCTAAAAAACGGTCTTTGCGACACATTTTAAGCAAGTATTTATCAGAAAGTAACCTACTGTTGTCTTCAATATCTTCTTTCCATTTGAGATACTTTTTTTGCGGTGTACCTACAGTGCCATATACCAAGCCTTGGGTATCATTTGCTGAGAAAATAAATTGTACTGTAGCAAAGAACTGTTGAATAAAACCTTCTTGTTGGTTCACATTGCTTTGTCTGGTAGCTTCTTCTAGAGGTACCGTACTTCTTTTTAATTCTAAAACACCCAGCGCAATACCGTTTACATACATAACAATATCGGGGCGTTTGGTTTTATTGCCTTTAATGGTTACTTCTTCTGCAAAGGCAAAATCATTGGTGTCCCAATTTTTCCAATCGATAAAATGGACTTTTTCTGTGTTTTTGCCTATTTCAGTTTTTATATCAGCCCCATAACGCAACAGTTTGTACACGTTTTTGTTGGTAGTATATAAACTATCATTAAAATTAACAGCCGTTGTTTTTAATTCGTATATAGCTTTGGTAATTTGAATCGCTGTATAGCCTTTTTTTTCTAAATAGGCAGTAAGTAGTCCTTCTTCAATATTGCTATTGTTTTCTCGCTCTTCCCAATTGCCGAGATAGGTATAGTGCAATTCTTCTTGGAACAATTGTACAATTCGGTTTTGTGTAACGCGTTCTAAACTGCCTATGTTAGTCATGTTAATTATTTTTTACTGGTAATTCAATACCAATTTTGAAAAATCTATTATATTCTTTTTCTTCCTCCAAGTTGAAATTATTTCCAATGAAATCTTTTCTACTGGCAATTTGATTGGAGTAGATGACAAGGCAATCTATAGTCTTGTCTTTTTCTATTTCTAAAAACTCATATACTTTTTTCAATCTTGCATACCCGCTAACTTGTCTTATGTCTTCTGTACTTATTGTTCCATGTTCATATTGTGGTTTATATTTAGCATCTACAACCATTTTCGTTTTACCGTCATTTGTTTTTATAATAAAATCGGGTTCAAGATAATTGAATATTTTGTGATAAGTAACTTCTTTATGATGTGTAAAACGTTCTTTAAGTTTTGAAAATACATACAATTCAAACAGTTTACTCATATCTATCCAAAAAGGAGGAGTTTGTATAACCGAAGCGTTGGTATTTGAGATATTGTAACCGTATCGTTTTAATATATGTTTAGCAAATTTTAGAGCCTGTTCGTATTCTTTATAAAGCTTATTAGGTTTACTATTTTTTAATTCTTCAGTAGTTACGTTACTATCAACATTTATAAATGCAGGTTGTATATAGTTAACTAAGCCATTTAATGAAGAAATTTCAATTCCTTTTATATTTTGCATGGCAGTAATTGAAAATAATAATGCTTTTTTCAAAACTTTATTTTCTATACTGTTTATACCATATTCTGTATATTGACAATACGTAAAAGGCATTTTATTATTAAAATGATTTCTCTTGATGGTTTCATGAACTAAAATTTTACCCTTCACTTTAGCATTTAGATTTCTAGAGACAACATAATACGATTTTTTTAATCCTTTCTGAACTATCTTTTTTAAAATGTTAAGGTATTGAATGAGTAGTAAAGGAGTTAGTAAATCTTGATTTTGCTCAATAGAAATACTAGGTTTTTCAAAATTAATTTCACAAAGTTGATCTAGATGATTATAGTTTTCCGGTTCTTTTAAAACATCAAAAAGCATTTTTACATAATTAACTTCCGATGCATCATCATCTAATTTTGGTTTAACATATATAGGCAATTCGTTTTCTACAATCCAATCAACACCAACAAAATAAGAAGTTTCGAATCGATATGGAATAGTATCATTTGCGTTGTGGAGAATAGTATAACAATAGGCTACATTTTTACCACGTTGTATTGTTTTACTATAAGATTTATTTTTTAAAGTATCGGCAAAGCGCTCAATAGTATCTATTGATTTAGGATTTTTATAGCCATATTGTTCGCTTAAGATTATCATGTTTATAAAGCGTTAATTATTGCTGTTGCACTTTGTTTAAGTATGCCATCTTTTATATACTCTTTTAAAATGGGAATAATTTCATATTTTTTTCTTAAAGAAAAATCTTCTTTTCCTTTTATAAAATAACTATGCCCTAACCAAACATCTTCAGGTCTAAATTCTTCCGATAAATGTTCTGAGAGTTTTAATGGTACAGTATTGTCTTTTACATATTCGTCAAAGTTTTCAACAAAAAGAGTAGAAACTTGTTTGAATAATTCTAGTTCAAATGCATCTCCTTCTAAAATTTTTGGTAAAACATCTATAAAAGCAAACCTTCTGCGAATGGCATAATCAATGTGCCCAATACTTCGGTCAGATGTATTCATTGTGCCTATGATGTAAAGATTAGATGGTAAAATTAATGTATTGCCTTCTTCTAGTGTTGCATACATACTTTCTACTTTCTCACCTCGATATTCTAAGGCATAAATTAATTCACCCAAAACGACAGGCAAATTAGCACGATTAATTTCATCTATTATTAAAATATAAGGTTTGGTTGAGTTTATTGATTTTGGAGGTATATAATCTTTCAATTTATATTTGTTAGCACTATCTTTTAAATAGTTAAGAACAATTTTATTATAGGTTTCATATTTTAAGTCCGTTTTACCAACTTTATAAAGTTCGTAAGTCTTTTCATAGGTGGCAACGGGCGACTTAAATCTAATATTGCCCTGAGTATTTATATCTACTTCAACATCACTACTTCCTATTTTAGTAACGATTCCGTTGTTTATATCTTCTACTAAGGCAAACCAAGCTTTATCAAAATCATCATTACCACCTTGTAAATTACTTTCGTTAGCTTTTTTAGCAAATTCTCCTAAAATTTTATTTACTGTTTTGTATTCAGGAGTACTACCCGTATCAGTACTTACTACAATACCACGCACAAAGTCTTCATAAGAATATGCAGGATGAAACTGTATAATTTTAAATTGCTCAGAATTTTCAAGAGCAAGTTTCTGTTTTTCTTTATCGTTACTTATTTCGTTAAAAATAAGTTGTTCTGCTATATCTTTAGCTTTACGCGTTTTTCCAGTGCCAGGAGGTCCTTGTAAAATAATTTGTTTCTTATGTATTAATAAGTCATTCAGTTCCATAGTGGTAAATATATGTTGTATTGAGGCTATATTTTTGTATAAATTATCTATGAAGGCACGGCTAGTATTTTCTGCTTCTTTAGCTAGTGAAGAGCGTTCTCTAACGGTATTTTTATTGCCGTCCCACCTAAATACCAATCTAGAAAAAAAGCGTTTGTGAACTTTTGCCCCTTTTTTATTAATAATTTCTTGAATTAGTAAAATAATATCGTGCCAGTGGTTATTGTTTTCAAGGTTATGGTGGTATTGGTTTGTTTTACCTTCAGCAGTAATGAGTTGAATATACCCTGTTTTATTATTGTTTGCTATACTTTTTAAAAGTTCTTTAAAGGCGGTATCACTCTCTTCAGCCATTTCATCTATTATGGTTTTTTCCAATTCGGCTTCGCCTCTTCCTTTTGGCCAGTCGTGTTTTTCATAATCTAACCAAAAAACATTTTCTCCAAAATAAGTAATAATGTTTTGAGGATTCTTAACTTCCTCTTGGTGTAAAATATGTTTATAGTATAGCTTTTTTGTTGTATAAGATTGTTCTTTGTAGATGTAGGTTACCTTAACTACTTTATAATGCTGCGCTTTTTCTTCTTCTGTGGTTACTTCTTGTTCTACCACTTTTATTGTTTTAAAAAAATGAATACATTTCAACAATTCTTTTTTTTCCATTTCTTATTTCTTTTTACACCACTCGTATGTTACCCGTTAACAACTGTTGCATTAAACCTTGTTTTACCACTCTATATTTGGCTAACTTTTCTTCTAATTTCGCTATTTCTACATCCATATCAGATAGGATCGTAGCAATACGGGTTTGCTCTTCAATTGGTGGAAAAGGGACTTCAAAAGAATTTAAATCTTTATTTGTTATTTGATTGATTGTTGCACCCATAACTTCATCAATTTGTCTTTGAATGTAATGACTTTGAAATACATAGAAAATATACTTTGAATATTGACTTCTATAAATAGTCATAAATGCACCAAACGCACTTCCTTCTGTTTTCTTATCAATTAAAGCACATTTTCCTATTAGTCTTTTGCTTCCGTTTCGTACACAAATTAATATATCATTCTCTTTTACAATAATTCTTTCTGGTAAATTCATTTCTACAAATACATTATCTTCAAATGATAAATAACCATTTTGTACATTTGATGACCTCAAAACTAAAGTTCCAGATTTTTTGACATCATTAGGGGAATAAGTGAGACCTATAATACCTTCTCCAATTTCCCCCAAAGTCTTCACTTCCCAGTCCTCTTTTGGTTTCAACAATTCTTGCATAGCCCCTTGTTTAATAGCTCTTTTTTTATCGAGTTGTTGTGTTAGGCTATTGATAAGGTTATCTGTATCGGTTAGTATGGTAGCAATGGCTTGTTGTTCTGGAAGTGGTGGGAGTGGGATTTGAAATTCAGCTAGATTTTTATTTGTTAATTGATTGATTGTAGCTCCCATAGTCTCATCAATCTGCTTTTGGATAATGTTACTTTGAAATGAATAAAAAATAAATTTTGAAAATTCACTTCTATAAATAGACATAAAAGCTCCAAATGCATATCCTTCTGCATTTTTATCAATTAAAGCACATTTACCAATAAGGTGCTTACTGCCGTTACGAACACAAATTAATATATCATTTTCTCTTACAATTACTCTTTGAGGTAAATCCATTTCGACAAAGACATTGTTATCATACTTTAATTTGTTTTGCTGAATATTTGATGATCTTAAAACTAAAGTACCATAATCCCTAACATCATTAGGTGAGTATGTAAGACCAATTATTGTTTTGCCAACATCGCCCATATTAACGCAAACCCAATCCTCAGGAATCAAACCAATTTCTGTTTGTTTATAGCCTTTTTTTAGTTGTTTATTCATTTTAATTTTTTGTTTAAGGAGTTCACGAATCTTACGATTTCCATACAAATCCCATTTTTTGTAAATGTGCATTCACTTTACTTTCTAAGCTAGCTACTTCTTGCTCAATAACAGGTAAAGGTTTTTCGTAGCGTTCGGCTAGTGTGGTAACACGGTTGGTTAGTTGTTGGCTAATGTGGTCTATTTCCGTTTTTATGGCTGTGGCTAGGGTTTGCATCCACTTTTCATCCACCACCAGTTGTTTTACTTCGTTTTCGGTTAAGGTAGGGTATTGGGCATAGAGTGCAATATCTAAGGCCAGTTCGGCTTCTTTTATTTTTTTGTTGGTAGCGCTTAGCTTTTCGGTTAACGTGAGGTAGTGTTTTAAAACAGCCAGTTCTTCTTCCATTTGCTTATGGTTATCACTTTTTGACTCCGCTCCGCTTCTCGACTGCGCTCGAAGTGACATTTCTGCTTTCAATTCTTTACTACGAGCCGTTACATTCGCTTTGTTTACTTTTTCCATTTCGGCAAAATAACCGTCTTCACCGCTGTGTTCTTCTTCCAGTTCGGTTAAAGCACTGCTTAGGGTTTCTTTGTCGGCTTGCAAGGCTTCTAAGGCTTCTTTTTCGGGGGTAAAATAACGGTCTATCACTAGGTCTTTGGGTACTAAATCACACGTCCAACCTTTGTCTATCAGTTTCTTTTGTTTGTTTTCTACCAGTATTCTGTAGGTGGTGGCTTTCCAACCGTCTTGGGTAATCAGGTAGGCATCGTCTTGCATCACGTCAAACCAATAAGTCATCAAATGTTGGTACATGTCATAAGCATCTATCAAAGGTTTGTTATAATAGTGTGCTAACAAATCTTCAGAGAGCGTATGAATGAGTTCTTTGGGGTTAAACCCAATAACTAAATCTTTTAAAAGACTCGTATTTTTTGTTTTCCAAGTCTCAAAAAGCGTGTCCATTTGCGTACTAAAAGCCACAAATTCAGGATGGTCAAAAATGGTGTTTTTAATAGCCTCTTTGCTTACTTTCAAATCCAAATAATCGGGTCTTTCGCTAGGGGTAAACAACGCACTTTTTAAAGTAGGATACACTGCCCAAAAAGGAGCCAGCGCATCAATATCAGCCATAGGAATCCCCCCTAATAAGTGCGCGGCTATATCTTGCAAGTCTTCCGTTTCTTGGCTTTCTATATAGCGCGGTATGTTAAGGTTATACTCATTGGCTTCTATTTCACTAATGTTCACCATGCGACTATAGCCAATAATAGGCTGTTGGTTGTTAAATACATCGGCTATTCTATGAATGTCTTGTTCGCGCAAGCGGTTTTTATTCCCGTCTTTTATAAACCCTTTACCCGCATCTATCATAAAAATACCTTTGCGGTTTTGGGCATTTTCTTTGTCAATCAAAATAATACAAGCCGGAATACCCGTACCATAAAACAAGTTGGCTGGCAAGCCTATAATGCCTTTTATGTAGCCTTTTTTAATCAGGTTCATGCGTATTTCAGCTTCGGCATTGCCACGAAACAACACACCATGGGGTAAAATAACCGCTCCTTTACCGTGTCGTTTTAACGAACGAACAATATGCAGTAAAAAAGCATAATCTCCGTTCTTTTCAGGCGGTGTGCCATAGTCTTGAAAACGGTTATAAGGATAATCTTCCGGTAAATTCAATCCATTGCTCCAGCGTTTGTCGCTAAAAGGAGGATTGGCAACCACAAAATCGAAGGTTTTTAACGTATCGTCGTCTTTATTGGTAAACAAAGGATTGGCTAAGGTGTTCCCTTGTTTAATTTCCGCATAAGGATTGTTGTGCAAAATCATGTTCATACGAGCCAAACCCGAGGTGGCTGCGTCCTTTTCTTGTCCGTATAAAGTAACATTGCCTTTGGCTACATCACTAATTTTTAATAACAAAGAACCCGAACCACAAGCAGGGTCATACACCGTGGTTTCGGCTGTGGTAGCAACTTTATCAATGCCAATAATTTTAGCCATAATTCGGCTTACTTCGGCAGGCGTATAAAATTGACCTTTACTTTTTCCGCTTTCGGTAGCAAAGTGGCGCATTAAATATTCGTAGGCATCGCCCAAAATATCATCACCCTCCGCCTTGTTTTTACTAAAATCGAGTTCAGGTTTTTGAAAGATAGCAATCAAATTGGTCAATCGGTCCACCATTTCTTTACCGCTACCCAGTTTGGTCACGTCATTAAAATCGGGCATGTCCGATAAATTATTGGCCTCTGCAATAGGGCTAATAATCTTTTTATTAATTTGATCGCCTATGTCGGTTTTCCCTTTTAAAGCAATCATATCTTTAAAACTGGCTCCTTCAGGAATCGTAATAGGAGCATAGGGTTGCCCTGCCCATTTATCGCTTATGTATTTTAAAAAGAGCATCACCAATACATAATCTTTGTATTGGCTTGCATCCATTCCGCCTCTCAATTCATCACAACTTGCCCATAATGAGCTATATAACTCTGATTTTTTTATTGCCATTTTTTACCTTCGTAAGATGTTTTATATTGTATAAGTACCTGCCTTTTATCTTTTTAATAGTTCTAAAAATAAATGCGGAACCTTTGCCGTGCCGCTAGTTTAAGACAGTGGAGTCAAAAATATCTTTTTTAAATAGATTATCATAGAAAATACCATGGAATTATGAAGCAGGAACGTAGAAGTTGGAGTTAGGAGTTTGAAGTTTGAAGTTTGAAGTTAGGAGTTAGGAGTTAGGAGTTAGAAGTTAAAAGTTGAAATTCCTAATTCCTAATTGATAATTCCTAATTGATAATTGATACTTGTTTAAGCTAAGAGCCAAGGGTAAAACCGCCCTGCACCATGCAGGAAGCTCTGTAGTGAATACAAAACCGCCCTGCACCATGCAGGAGCCTCTGTAGTGAGTACAAAACCGTCCTGCACCGTGCAGGAAGCTCTGTAGAGGGTACAAAATCGTCCTGCACCATGCAGGAGCCTCTGTAGTGGATACAAAATAGTCCTGCACCGTGCAGGAGCCTCTGTAGTGAGTACAAAATCGTCCTGCACCGTGCAGGAAGCTCTGTAGAGGGTACAAAATCGTCCTGCACCATGCAGGAAGCTATAAAAGGTAGTTAGAAGCTAGGGGTAAGGAATAAGGAATTAGGAGTTAGAAGTTAGGAATTGGAGATTCAAAATTGATAATTCATAATTGTTTACTGCTGTATTTGGATTTAATGAGAAGAAGATTGCTTCAGTCGTTGCCACTTCTTCGCAATGTCGGGTAGTTTTGTTAGGAGTTAAGGTTGATGCCTGATAATTGATACCTGTTTACTGATACTAGATTCTCGCCATTGCGAACGGAGTTTACAGAGTGTGGCAATCTGTTTTTTGGAAGTTAGAAGTTAAGAGTTAGAGGTTGGCAATTTAGTTGGATATTCAAAATTCAAAATTGATAATTCAAAATTGATAATTCAAAATTGATACCCGTTTACTGTTTACTGTTTTTAGAATAAAGTTAGTATTGTAGAATTTTGTTAGTTTATAGTTTTAAGAACTTCTTAACACGAAATGTTTTGTGAGTCAGGAGTTTGTTTTTTATCTTGCCGCTGCTATGAAAGTAGTTATACTTCTTTTTTGAATATAAAGATTGCTTTCAAACAAAAATACATTGCTAATTTTAAAAACAGATGTTATGATAAGTCCGTATTTAACACGTTACCGTCATGGTGAGTATTTACAGTATATGAAAGATGTACTGGAACTGGTAAAAGCACAAGATGTAGATGTTTTACTACTTACAGAACCAACCCAAAGCTTAACCCTTAAAACCGCCAAAATAGAGGCTGCTTATAAACAGCAGGCAGGTAGTGAGCTTTCTCAGGAATTGGTAGATTTAGATACTGTAAGAGACCGTACCATAGTAGGCATACGCTTTGTAGTAGAAGGTTATACCTACCATTTTGATGAAAGTAAGGCCGCCGCTGCGCAAAAATTACTAAAAGCCATTGAAGTATATGGTACCAGTATTGCCCGCAAGAATTATCAGGAAGAAACGGCAAGTTTAGATAATTTGGTACGCGATATAGAAACCAGACAAACATTGCAAGAAGCTACTACTGTTTTAGCCATAACCGATTGGTTTGCTAAATTAAAACTGGAGAATACTGCGTTTTCTCAAAAGTATATTGAAAGAGTAGGTGATGTGGCAGAGAATCCGTTTGAGAGTATTCCGGAATATAGAATTGAGGCTTCTGAAGCATTTAGAGCGTTAATTGCTCATATAGAGGCGCACAAGGTATTAAGTGCTAATGATGCTTATGCCAAATTACTGGATAAGCTAGCGGTGCTAACTACACAATACAATCAGCTAATAGATAACAGAACCACAACCGGTGGAACAACGCCTACAGAGCCTACAGAAGAAGCATTATAGGTTGTTATAAAACAAATAATAAGCAAAAAAATATAAAAGCTTAGCCCAATGGTGTTGGTAACTAAGTAAAGAGTGTGCCTACAGGTATGGGGGTACCTGTGCGCTATTTAGTTTTCTCATTTGTAGAGTTGAGGCTGTTTATCATAGTATAAACAGCCTTTTTTTAATACGTTGTTTTTAGTAACCCTGATAATTAGTAAGGAAATAAAGTAATGCACAGAAAAACAAATAAATACATGAAATATTAGCACAAAGACGTACAAAATTTGGTTTTGTACGTAAATTAACTTTATTTTTATGGTATGAATACACTGAGACTATTACTACTGGAAGATTTAGATAAGGAAGCTACTGATTTGATTTCTTTTTTAGAGTCTAATAACTATGAGGTTGTTAGGGTTAGTAATGCTGCTGAGGCAGAAAAAGAGATTAAAAATCGCTTTTTTGATGTAATTATCTTAGATATTATGATAGACGGAAAGCCTGAGGGAATTGAGTTAGCACAGCGCATGAATAGGCAAGGGGTAAACATTCCGTTTTTATTTTTAACCAGTATGCAAAGTAAGGCGGTTTTTGATGAGGCTAAACTTACCAATCCAATGGTATATTTATTAAAACCGTATAATGAGCTTGAGCTTTTGTATTCATTAGAATTAGCTATAGAATCTTGCTACCAACAATCTAACAGTATTAGTTTTAATGATAAGAATGCTGTATTGAGTCCTGCTTACTTATTTATTAAGAAAAAGAGGAGTGTGGTTAAGGTTGATGTAGATTGTATTAACTACATTGAGGTGAAAGAAAAATATTGTAGTTTGGCGTGTAATGACGGAGTGTATTTAATAAAGTTGTCATTAACCAAACTTAAAGAAATGTTGAGTAATCCTGATTTTAGACAGGTACACCGCAATTATTTAATTAACGTAAAAAAGATTAAAGAGATTTACTTTGAAGATAACTTAATTATTTTGCATGATGGTGAGCAAATACCTTTTAGTGAGCGTTATAAAAACGCTTTTATAAAAGATAATACTATTTTCAGGTAAAGTTTTGCTATAGGTTTCTAATGTCAAAAATGGCTCCGTTAGGTAGTAAATTTTCAGTATCTATTTTATAAATTACTTCAGCAACATAATCGGTAGTATATAGTTGATCATTTTCTTTTAAATCAATAAAACGCTGTAGGTTTTTAAAATCACTTTCCGGTGTATTTCTTATTTGTGCCTGCATGCAAGTGTCTACTACCCCAGGGTATAACGACATACATTTTACACCGTTTTTACTATTTTCTTGTTCTATAGCTATGGTTTTGGTAAACATGTCTATGGCCGCTTTAGAGGTACAATATACGCTCCAACCTTCATAGGGCTTCACAGCAGCACCGGATGATATATTAATCAATTGTTTTTTACAGGTAAGCTGCTTGGTAAAGTTGATAAACATACTGGATAATACCATAGGGGTAGTGGTATTTAGCTGAATGGTTTTAGCAATATCGTCAGGTGTACTATTTTCTATATTGCCAATGCTACCCAATCTTCCGGCATTGTTAATTAGGGTAATAGAGGTAATGGTAAGCTTTTTAAGTTCATCTAACAACATGTAAAATTGAGTTTTTACCTCGCTAAACTCACTTAAGTCAACAGCAATTTGTGTAACATTTTGTATGTTGATTATGCTTCTTGACAAAGTATATACTTTATAATGCTTTGAAGCATACATTTTGGCTAAGGCCTTTCCTATGCCTTTACTGCCTCCTGTAATAACTACTATGTTCATAAATGTAAATATACTTAAAATAGTAATGGTATGTTAACTTAAGGTTAAAAACCATTCGTCTATAGATTTCATGTATTCACCTAAACACCTAAGGATAATTAACTTATTTAATGTGATTTAAAAGGATTTTAGCTGTACCTTTATAAAAAAGTTTTTTCATTATTAGATTTTTAAATTGGTTTTTAGTTTTTAGCTCTCTTCGGAGAGCTTTTTTGTTTCTAATGGTTTATAGGTAGCGGGCTAAGGGAAAACCCTGAGCTTATTTTTAGGGATACCCCTTACAAGAAATTGAAGTTATTTTATCTAAATTGCAGAGTGTTTGTATTAGAGTTACAGATACAATACATTCTGCTAATATTTAAGGGATATCTCCTTTCTGCTAGGAAAGGAGATTTTTAATTTTTAAGAACGATAATTCCGTTTCAACATCTAATCAGGTATTTTTATTGTAATTATTTAATCTAATGATGCTGTATATGAGTAGTTGAGTGAGGTATGTAACTTTGCAAATATGCAAACATGAAAATTCAAATGAAATTTTAGAGAGAGTGGACGCAATTTTAGGATTCCACGTAAAAGAGAATGTTTTTCATATTATTGTCGTTTTCCTGCTTATACACATTATTAGGTACAGCTCTTTTATTCTTCAATCGTTCTGAACGTCAAATTCACTCTTGATGTCGTTACTTTTTTGGTAGGAGGAAGTTGGTGTAACCAATATGTTTGGGTGGTATCTTTCATTACTAAAAGGCTTCCATGTTGTAAAATCAGTGCTATTTTTTCTTTGGATTGTTTGTGTTTAAAGGCAAATTTTCATTCTGCTCCAAAACTTAATGAGCCAATGGCTTCGTCTTTTTTTAAATCGGTTTCGGAATCACTATGCCAAGCCATTCCTTCGTTTCCACTGTGATACAAATTGAGTAAACACGAATTGAACGTTTCTTTTGTTTCTTGTTCTGCTAACTGTTTTAACTCCAACAATTCCTTAGTCCAAGGCAAAGCATATTTAGAGGTATTGGAATAAGTGTATTTATATGGTTTATCGCCATACCAAGCCACTTTGCGTTTGGTAATGATTCTCTTTCCAAAAATAATAGCCTCATCATTTCGCCATTCTATGGTCTTCAAAAGTTGTTCGAAATAGAAATCTGCTTGTTGTTTGGTTAAAATTTGCCCATAATAATTAATTGTTCCATCTTGTGGTAACCAATTTTTTGTTTTGTCTATAGCTAGGTTAAATAAATCCATTTTTCCATTTGTTATATTGGCTTTTCATGCAATGCCCGCAAGGTCTAAAACCATTTTCAATGGCTTCTTTTTCTGTTGAAAAGAAAACTCTGTTTTCCCGTTTCATTCGCTTGCCTGATTTACAACTTAACAATCCGTAAATTTTCAGTTTCTTGTTTCCTCCAAAACGGACTTCTTGTTGCCTGATTTTACGGTGTAAATCACTATAAGATATTTCACTGTGATGTTGCATAACTAACTTACTGCATCATGAAAAATAATACCCAGCGTATGTCGGTTTCCTGATTTCACTTCACTGACTCCGTGTTTCATATGTACCCGATAATATCCTTTACTTCCTTTTTGAGGTTTAAAATTGGTGGTAAAAATCAATACATCGCCTTTTTTCGGTTTCAGTACAATGGCTTTGGATTGTGCTCTAGGAATTTGTTGTGTTATAATAAATTCTCCGCCTGTAAAATCCGTATCAGGTTCATCCAAAACAAAGACTATTTGAATAGGAAAATAAATAGCACCATACAAATCCTGATGTAAAGTGTTGAATCCGCCTTTGTGGTATTTTAAAATCAAAACAGTGGCTTTTTCTTGGCCATTTTTATGGCATTTATCTAATAATTCTGAATGACTTAACGGAAACTGAATGTCAATTTTCAGTGCCTTAAACCATGTATTGGCGATTGGTGCCAATTTAGGATATATATTTGCCCGAACAGTTTGAATGATGTCGGGCAAAGGATAATTGAAATATTTGTATTCGCCCAAACCAAAGCGATAACGTTCCATTACCACCGTTTTTCGATACAAATTTGGGTTGTCGTAATTGGCTTTCAGCATATCACACTGTTCGTCGGAAAGTAATTTTGGTACAATCGCGTAACCGTTCTGGTGCATTTCTTCTGTTACTAAATGCCAATCAGCTTTGTTTATATTATCAATTATGGCTTTCATTGTTAATGATGGGCTATTTCTAAAAAAATAGCACACAATTCTTGGGGTTTGCTAAAAAAAGGTGAATGACTTGTCTGCATTTTATATACTTTTTCACAAGGAGTCTCCTCATACATCTTCTGCTGTATAAAGGGTGTTACGGCCTTATCTTCTGTACACTCTATATAAAATCTTGGTACACTTCCATAATTTTCTTCTGTCAACTCTAAAGGTGTATTTCCAGTTAATACACTTTCGTGACCCAATATCATTCTTGCCATTTGATAAATATCATCATCACAATCGTGGTACAAACCTTCTTTATAAATTTCGGGTTGCAAGGTATGTGAGTTGGTCTCTGGATATCTTGTTACATAGGGTTTAAGCACTCCGTTTACGTCTTGGGAAGAATAATCTGCTTGCGTTTTACCATTAGGAATCAAGTAAGCAGCCAGATAGATTAATTTCTCAATTTTTTCAGGACGGTATTCGGCAACTTGCGAAATCATAATCCCGTTTTTGCTATGTCCTACCAAAACTACTTTTTCCTCAATACTGTCAATAAGCTTACAAAGTTCTTCAACGCTAGATTTTAGGGTGATATCTTTAATAGGAGTTTTGTCACGCCCCATTCCGGGCAAATCGATGGCATAAACTTTATGACCTTGGTTTTCTAATATGGGCACTACTTTATGCCAGTTCCAAGCACTGTGCCAAGAACCATGGATTAAAATAAATGTTTTCATAGTTAATAATTTAGATTATTGAGTTACAAAGATTGATTTTGTACTCGCTTGAAAAAATCCGAAACTTGCGGTATTCAAAAATTATTGATTTTTGGCAGCCTCCCAACCGATAATGGCTGTTTTTCGAGTATTGCCCCACATATAACCTCCAAAGTTTCCTGTAGACTGGATAACTCTGTGGCAAGGGATTAGGTAAGCTACGGGATTACTTCCTATGGCAGTTCCAACAGCTCTGGAAGCGTTTGGATTACCAATTTTTTCGGCTAAATTTCCATAAGTTGATAGACTTCCCATAGGTATTTTGAGCAGACTTTCCCAAACTTTCAATTGAAAATCGGTCCCTTTTAGGTGTAACTTAATTTCATTAAGTTTGCTCCAATCGTTTTGAAAAATAAACAGAGCGTTTTGTTGCATCAAATCTAATTTTCTTTGAAAGGCGGCATTAGGGAATTTTACTCGAAGGTTTTGCAATGCAATTGCTTCATTGTCTTCAAAAGCCATATAGCAAATACCTTTGGATGTGGAAGCAACGATTAAACTTCCAAACGGACTTTCAGCAAAACTGTAGTTGATTTGCAGATTTTTTCCGCCTTTTTTGTATTCGGCAGGTGTCATTCCCTCAATACTTATAAATAAATCGTGCAATCTACTTGTACTGGAAAGTCCTGTTTCAAAAGCAGTATCAAACAATGTTGCTTGTTCTTCTTGCAGAATTTTTTTGGCGTGTTCTACACTGATAAATTGCAGGAATTTTTTCGGACTTATTCCTGCCCAATCGATAAACATTCGTTGAAAGTGAGCAGGGCTGATGTGTACTTTTTCCGCAACTTCATCCAGGCTGGGTTGTGATTTGAAGTTTGTTTTAATGTATTCAATCGCATCTGCAATTCGATGGTAATTGATTTGGTTTTGTGCTTCCATTTCTCTGAATCTTATACTACAAATGTCCGAATGGTTTTACTTTTATAAAATCCGAAACTTGCGATGTTCTACAAAAGTGTTTTTTGCACAGACAGTTTTTCAGATTGTAGCAAATGGTCTCGTATAACCATTGTTGTGTGCAGGTTTTATTGTTCTGCTTTTATTTGGTTTATTCCATTTTCAAAGGAAGTTACTTTGAAGTCGGGAAATTTCTTTTTGAATTTATCAGAACTAAAAATGTTATCGTATTTATAGCGAGGAAGTAATTCCTGAAGTTCTTTCAGTTTTTTGATAAATAAGCTGCCAATTTTAAACTGCCACATTTTAACGACTGAATATGCAAATTCCTTTCCGTAAATTTTAGAAGTCAGGTCAATCAATTCCTTGTAAGTCGGACGGCTATCATCACACGGTAAATGCCAAGTTTGATTATATGTATCTGAGGAGTTTCCAATCAAAGCCATTGCGCGACTTGCATCAGGTGTCCAAATCAAAGTCCTTTTGGTGTTAACTTTTAAAGGAACTTTGAGTTTTTTGTTTTGTTGAATGCTGTCAAAAATCAAAGTATTGGTTATGCTTTGCGTTTTATTCGGTCCGTAAAATTCAGGTGCTCTGCATATAACGGCTTCAATGGTTTTATTGTTGATTTCATTTAAGAGCATTTCGGACATTTTTGCTCTTACTATTGATTTGCGTCCTATAGGAACAAATGGGCTTTCTTCGGTTTGCGGTTCGCTTGTCTTGGCGTACATATAAGTGTTATCAAAGAAAACTAATTTAACTTTATATTTTTTACAGGCTTCAATGACATTTTTCATCATTGTTGGGAATTGGTCTTCCCACATTTTTGAATTCATCGGAAGTCCAACTGTTAAATACGCAATTTCACTTCCTTCAACTGCTTTTTTAGTCGATTGAGAGTCCATCAAATTTGCAGGAAAGAGCTGATCGGTTTCGTGTACTTTTTTTGGATTTCGACTGACTAACCGAATGTTCTTAGTATAGTTCTTGTACAATTCCCGCGTTAATTCTTCAGCAATTTGTCCGTTAGCTCCGAGTATCGTTTGCATAGTTTATTTTGTGAGTTTCTTTTTTGTTGTGGTTAGTTTTATAATCTTTTCTGTTTTGCATTAGAAAGAAATTTTGTTTCTATTTCCTTCTCTTTGGAAAGCAGAATTGTATCAATTTTCATCTTTGATTTGGTTGATAAATCATTCAATAATTCGAAATGAAACTCTATTACTTCTTGAATACTAATAAAACTCTTCTCGTAAATGATAGCTATATCAATATCAGAAGGCACGTCTGAGTATAGTGTTGAATCAAAAAGATATAAGTCAAAATGCTCTTTAGTTTTTATGTTTAATTCAATCATCTTATTAATTATACATCTTGTTGTATACAGTACTTTTTATTTCCATTTTTCGATTAATTCCAAAACCCCTTTTCAATTCCGTTGTAATATTCTCCATTTTTGAATTCAGGAATAATTATTTGGTCAATTACATTCTTACAGATTTCGTCTGTTAATATTTTTTAGTCCCTAAACCTGTTGAGATTCGCATTTTTTTAAGTTTTTACTGAAAACAACTGTCAGTCCGTTATCTTTTTCCTTTTGTCCAATTCCATTGTAATTCGATAAATCAATTGCGAATTGGTCAAAATCAGTATATTTTCCAATTGAGCCTATTGAAACTACAGTAATTTGATTAGTTGTTTCTTTTTCAAACTCACGAATTATTAGAGTCAATTTTTCTAACTGTTCAAGTGTGAAAATAAATTCATAATCGTTTACTTCTCGTTTGAGTTTTGGCAAATCATTTCCTCCTAAATCGAATTACGTAAACTCAACTTTTGATGCTTTTGAAATTGATTCGTTTTTATCAATCTGTTTAGATTTACAACTAGAAATGATAAAAAAAGCGAGTAATATTATTTGAAAAATTAGTTACATTTGTATTATGTACAACGTGTTTGTATATGGTTTGTTGCGTGGTTTAGCACGTAATTTAGCAAACAAAACCGAATAGAAAATCCGCGAGGATTTTCGTAAGTAGGCTAGAACTAGCAATAAATTATATACGTCTTAAGTTAGCAATTGTTTAAATTTAGTAATAAAAACCAGAAAGAAAAAGCGTAGAGTAAGGTTATGATA